>JADEXJ010000299.1 GCA_015207195.1 Pleurocapsales cyanobacterium LEGE 10410 | reverse complement strand
GAATATTCAGAGTTAGAGTTCATCCGTAAATATAGAATAGGAGGGTAGTATGAAATATTTAAAACAAACCGCATTTTTACTATTCATTGTAGCTGTAATTTCAATTAATGTAAATGTAATCTACGGTTCATCCATGAGCACTTCATGTACGGATAATTGCTCCGGGATTAAACTTATCTGTAATTATGATGAAAATGGTCAACTTTCAAGCGTTGAATGCCAATATGTTGACGGACATAATGATGTATGTCACAACTGTGCATCATCGGAGCTCGAAGAAAATTAACAGATTAAGTGATGTTAATTACCTTTGATGGATAAAAAGTATTTATATACACTTCTTGCTCTCTTTATTTTACTCAATGCATTACTTCTTTTTGAATATAAAAGTTTAAAGATAGCTCTATAGACAATTTACCTCTAATTCAATATAGAGCTAATTCATACCTTGCAAACAGTATTGCAATTGTGAATGGTCAAGAAGTACTAACTAATTATTTGGATCACATTGAATATTGGTTTGATTCAGAAGAAGCTGATAATGTATTTTTATTTTTCACTTCAAACATTGATTGCTCAAATTGTATCACGGAAACATTGGAACAGTTGAATGGAATTGACAACAATTTTCAAGATAATATCCTGATTTTATATGAAAACGTTAGCACGAGAGGCGTTAACTTTGAAAGTTTTTTAATACCATTGCCCCCTCATTCAAAAAATCTGAGTTAGAAGTTGTAGATGATTTTAATACAATCGGATTAGATCAATTTCCAATACTGATACTATACAATAGAGAAGAAAATTATATCATAGACGCATATCAGCCGGAACCCGGGAATGAGCTTTTATTGAATGCATTTGTCAATAGAGCTAATTCCTTTCTTAAATCAAGATAGCATTTCTTATTGTGTGTTTCGGCGAGTCCATTTTGGCTCTATTTTTGAGTAATTTTATCTTTGGCACTTTCAAATACTTTCAACATCATTTCAATATCTGCCGGATTTCGAACCACATGATGGGGACTATAAGAAGTTCTGAATCAGCAAAGTTTATTACTCTTGGCAGGCTTTAGGCCTTAACAAAGCAAATCAATCGGACGTGTTTGCGTTTAGTCACTTACTTTCAAGGACTTAGCCACGCCGGTTATTTGCCAAACCGTTATGTTTCTCAATAAGTACTCTCCTATTCAAAAGTAAATCGGCCAAATTTCGTGAACTTTCCACTTGACAATGTTCGCGTATATGCTAACTTAACTTTGGTTTATGCGCGTTATTAAGTTCTACAGAACCGAATCTGGCAACTGTCCGGTGGAAGATTTCTTAAAGGATCTTCCTGATAAGCAATCGAAAAAGATTGCCTGGACATTGCGTGTGGTTCGGGATCTGGAACAGGTGCCAACGCAGTACCTGAAAAAGCTCAAAAGCACGGATGATATTTGGGAAGTCCGTGCCACGATTGGCAATAACACGTTTCGATTGCTTGGGTTTTTTGATGGGCCGAAGTTAATTGTATTAACCAGCGGATTTGCCAAAAAGACGAATAAAGTTCCCAAACAGGAAATAGAAACCGCCGAAGAGCGGAAACGAGATTATTACCGGAGGAAAGGACAATGAAAAAGGACGATTTAGAAATTTTTATCGATCAGAAGAAGGCTGAAAGCCCGGAGTTTGCAGAGAATTTTGAAGAAGGGTATCTGAACTTTAAAATCGGCGTGATACTACGTCAGGCCAGGGAAGAGATGGGAGCAACCCAGGCTGATGTGGCTGAGAAGCTGAATACTACCAAGTCTGTAATTTCAAGGATGGAGAATCATGCTGAAGACATCAAGCTTTCTACCCTTACAAAGTATGCAAAGGCGTTGGGCAAAAAGGTAAGGCTCGAAATCCAGTAAATTCAAAACATAACAAGCAATTTCTGTTGACGGGTTTATTTTGGTGCTCGTCATTTAAGTTGGACACCCCGCAGCAGAATTGCCAAACCGTTGGGAGTCAACGAACGAGGAAATCCAAGAATGACTGATATATCGAACTTACGACTCTATTTGCTTCGGGCCATGTATTTACTCATGGCTGTGGGTCTAGGAATTACCATCTGGCCCGAAATATTAGTCGGTGGCGACATCTCGCACATGGGAAGTGTTGTTGAGAGCATGCTGGGAGCTCTTGCGCTCATGTCCTTGTGGGGGCTGCGTTATCCAGTAAGGATGCTCCCGATCTTGCTGTTCGAGCTTGCGTGGAAGATCATCTGGGTTGTCGCCTTCGCGCTTGAGCCGTGGCTTAGGGGGGAACTCGATCCAGCGCATCAAGAGACGCTCTTTGCCTGTCTAATGGGGGTTGTCTTGGTCCCCATCGTGGTTCCTTGGGGCCATGTTCTGCGGCAATATATCAAGTCTCCCGGAGACCGTTGGAGCAGTAAGGGGACTGCCGCCCAACAAGCGCTTCCAGCCGACGCGGCTTCGCCGCGCGACTGAAGCGAAGCGTTAACGCACCCTTCACCAATACTGCTCGTCTATTCATTTCGTTATCTCATTACGTATTAATTTTGTACATTAAAAGTACGTTTAAAGAAAATTCCGATTATCATGTCAACTGCACGAATTGAAATAGACCAGGATATTCAACCGCTTTCCGAGTTCCGGAAACATGCCGCAGATTTCATTGACCGCATCAAAAAACAGAAGCGTTCCATTGTTTTGACACAGCACGGAAAAAGTGCAGCTGTATTGGTCGATGTGTCAGAGTATCAACGCATGGTTGATAAAATTGACCTGATGGAAGAACTAATCGAAGCAGAACGGGAAATTGCAAGAGGAGAGGTCGTGTCCCACGAAGAAGCGAAAAAGCGAATCAAAGAAAATCTTGCCAAGTGGAAATAGTCTGGACCAACCAGGCGTTGCATAAGCTAAACAAGTTTGTAGATTATATTGCTCAAGATGATGTTGTTACGGCTGAAAATTGGGCACTAAAACTTATTGAGAAAACAGATCAGTTAATTGAACAACTGGAATCAGGCCGTATTGTGCCTGAGTATAATGAACCGAATTTGCGTGAACTGATATTTGGTAACTATCGGGTAATCTATCGGATGCGTAAAGAAGAAAATATAATCTATATCCAGACCGTGTGGCATGTACGGCAAGATCCTCCTAAATCGAGTGTGGGGTTGCGTTAACAAGCGTTTCAACCGGATTTGCCCGCTCATAGCTGAGAGCATAGATCATCAGAGTTGCGGTAATTCCTGCTTTTATCACTTTAGTAGCTTACAATGGCCAAACCGTTATACACCCTAACCGGATACTCCATCCTTGCAATTTGATTTGGTATGATATATAATACCATATATGACACCCGTTCAAATAGTCCTTGATACCAATGTGCTCTATGCCGGACTTCGATCCAGGCGGGGAGCTTCCTTCAAATTATTGAAACATCTGGAAACCGGACGATTTGAACTCAATCTGTCGGTACCGCTTGTTTTGGAATATGAGGAGGTGCTGCTTAGAAAAGAACCAACATTAACTTTTACGCCGGAAGAAATAGGGACATTGCTCGATTACCTCTGCCGTATTGCTAATTTGCATGAGGTTCATTTTTTGTGGCGGCCGATTTTAAACGATCCGAAGGATGATATGATCCTGGAT
>JADEXJ010000005.1 GCA_015207195.1 Pleurocapsales cyanobacterium LEGE 10410 | reverse complement strand
AACCGGTAGTCGAAGAACCAGTAGCTGAAGAGCCGGTAGTTGAAGAACCTGTCGTCGAAGAGCCAGTAGTCGAGGAATCGGTAGTTGAAGAACCTGTCGTCGAAGAACCAGTAGCTGAAGAGCCGGTAGTTGAAGAACCGGTAGCCGAAGAGCCAGTAGTAGAAGAACCGGTAGTCGAAGAGCCGGTAGTTGAAGAACCGGTAGTTGAAGAACCAGTAGCTGAAGAGACTCCCGTAGTCGAAGAGCCTGTAGCCGAAGAACCGGTAGCCGAAGAACCTGTCGTCGAAGACCGGTAGCTGAAGAGGCACCTGTAGTCGAAGAGCCTGTAGTTGAAGAGCCTGTAGTTGAAGAACCGGTAGTTGAAGAGCCTGTAGTCGCAGAACCGGTAGCTGAAGAACCAGTAGCTGAAGAACCGGTAGTTGAAGAGCCTGTAGTCGCAGAACCGGTAGCTGAAGAACCAGTAGCTGAAGAACCGGTAGTTGAAGAGCCTGTAGTTGAAGAACCGGTAGTTGAAGAGGCACCGGTAGTCGAAGAACCGGTAGTTGAAGAGGCACCGGTAGTCGAAGAACCTGTAGTTGAAGAACCGGTAGCCGAAGAACCTGTAGTCGAAGAACCTGTCGTCGAAGAGACTTCCGTAGTTGAAGAGCCTGTCGTCGAAGAGCCTGTAGTTGAAGAGCCTGTAGTTGAAGAGCCTGTAGTTGAAGAACCTGTAGTCGAAGAGCCTGTAGAAGAACCGATCGCCGAAGATAGTCAAACTCCTAATGAAGATGCAGTTGCAGAAATAGAAGATTCTGAAGTTACTTTAGAAGAAAATACTGAAGATGTTTCAGCAATTTCATCAGAAGAAGAGACAGCTACTGAGGCAGTACAGACTGACAATGCCACAGATTCAACAAATCAGAATTCGGATACGGAAGTAGAAGCTACAAATAGTTCAGATTCTCTAGCAATTGATGTAGGAACAGAAATTGCTCCAGGAGAAATTGAGAATTTTCTAGTCAAACAGGCGATCGCTAATAGTAATGACTTACCCGTGAGCAGTAATCCCGCAGCCATAGAAGAATTTCAGGAAGCAGAAATTATAGCTCAACCAGAAGCAATAGCCGAACAGCTAAGTGGAGAGGCAGAAACTGCCAATGCTACTAACTCTCAAGAAGCACCAGACACCACGGAACCAGAAGCAATAACTGAACAGCTAAGTGAAGAAGTAGAAACTGCCAATACTGCTAACTCTCAGGAAACACCAGACACCACGGAATCAGAAGCAATAACTGAACAGCTAAGTGGAGAGGCAGAAACTGCCAATGCTGCTAACTCTCAGGAAACACCAGACACCACGGAATCAGAAGTCATAGCCGAACAGCTAAGTGAAGAAGTAGAAACTGCCAATACTGCTAACTCTCAGGAAACACCAGACACCACGGAATCAGAAGTCATAGCCGAACAGCTAAGTGAAGAAGTAGAAACTGCCAATACTGCTGATTCTTCAGAAACTCAAGAAGAACCACTTCAGGAAGAAGTAACTGGGGAAACAGAGACATCTGAAGAGCCACTTCAGGAAGAAGTAACTGGGGAAACAGAAACATCTGAAGAACCATCTCAGGAAGAGGAAGTAACTGAGGAAACGGAGACATCTGAGGAGTCATCCCAAGAAAGCAACACTGAACCAGATTTTGGACAACTAGATCGCGTTGCTTATGAAACTCAATTTCAAGAAGCTCCTAATGACTTGGCAATACAGATGCAAGAGGAGTTTCAATTAACTCAGTTAATTGGTTCTTCTGGATTACAACTCTATGGAACTGTACCCTCAACTGAAGATATCTCTCGTAGACTAGCTGAATTAGCCGAACAGACTGGCAAAAAACCAGCATTTATCAATATATCTCTTCAATCAAATCAACTAGAATCATTTGTCGTTCTACCTGATGCCACAAAAACTGCCGTTGGTGAAAATCCTTTAGTTGCTTCATCAAATCTGGATAAGATTAATTCTGACCAATCTCCAGCCTTGACGGTACGCAAAACAGTCAAAAATACATCTCGTAGGGATTTAATGGCAACCGCAACTCAATTTCGTCAGGAAGTTGGTGATGTTAGGAAGTTAGGTCAAACTGGTTATATAGAATCAGCGCAAGAACTATACAAAGTCTTAATTGAACCAATTGAAGCAGAGCTAGAAGCTAACAACATTGATATCTTAGTTTTTTCAATGGATACAGGTTTACGTTTATTACCTCTGGCAGCTCTTCACGATGGGGAGCAATTTTTGATTGAAAAGTATGCTACGGCATTAGTTCCCAGCTTTGGTTTGACGGACACACGCTATGTAAATTTAAAGCAAAGACCTATTTTGGCTATGGGAGCGTCAGAATTTGAAGAGCAAGCAGCTTTACCAACTATGCCTATTGAACTAGAAAACATTGTAAGTAATCCTCGTCAAGGTGAGGCATTTCTCAATGAGCAGTTTACTATTTCTAACTTCGTGACTCAGAACAGTCGTGAAACACCTTTTTCTGTTGTACATTTGGGTACTCATGCTCAGTTTAAAGCAGGAGACTTGAACAATTCTTACATTCAGTTTTACGATAACAAGCTAAAAATACCTCAACTACAACAACTATCTAATCAGCTGGGATGGAATACTGACGCTACCCCCATAGAGTTATTAGTATTAAGTGCTTGTGAAACCGCTTTAGGAGATGAAGAAGCAGAATTGGGCTTTGCAGGGTTAGCGGTACAGGCGGGAGTCAAATCTGCCCTGGCAAGTCTCTGGTATGTTAGTGACCTGGGGACATTGGCACTAATGGGAGAATTTTACGATCAATTAGGCAACACTCTAGTCAAGGCAGAAGCGTTACGTCAAACCCAATTGGAAATGTTACAGGGCAACGTCAAAGTTGACAGCAGACAGGTTAACCTATCCAATGGGGAAAATTTACCCCTGCCAGAGAATTTCCCAGATGGGACTTTAACTCTTTCTCATCCTTACTTCTGGTCATCATTCACCTTAATTGGAAATTGGAATTAACTGGAGGATGGATTGACTAACTGTATAAAAATCATCTGTGTCCTGATAACTAGCAGAGAGTAAACGGCGATTTATTTCAAAATATATACAAAATATCTAATCGTGCGATCGCCGTTTATTTTTCCAGACGAACGACATACCACTGTAAATATTTGTCCGCGCCGATGTCCAATTCAAAGTAGTTGTCCATTAGATGTTGTGCTTGAGACTCTGCCGAGTCAAATTTTTCTAACTCTTTAGGGATAATTACTTCCTCTAACAGCAAAAGATCGATCAGTTTTGCTTTCAGTTCTGCTGCGGTCATCAATTGTTCGGTGCGATCGGATTCGAGGACAACATAACCATCCTCTTGATACATAATAGGATCGGGCATTTGAGTCAAATATAAGTGAGTTAGGATAGTTTTCTTCTAGATTAACTTTAAAGCCTGCTAAATTTCTCACATTAATTAAAAAACGATCATCAGGAAACAATAACTATGTATCGGTTGTTCTATAGCTAGCTCAAATTTCCGATGTTTTGATTTTGTCACTACTATAGCAGTCCTAAATCATTCATGAAAACAATAAATGACACTAATGATCGATAACATTTAAGACTAATAATTTTCACAACTCAAATAGGATTGCTATATGAACAGCTCAAACCCTTGGCTAAAACTTAAATATGAACCCGTAATTAAAAATTTAGGCGAAGATTACTACGATGTGGTGGCTGCTGCTGAGTTTCCCGCTCATTTTCTACGTTTTCGCAATGATTTACTGTTAGAGTTTTTAGGTGTAGACCCAGCTTCAGTTGGTGATACTGATTTTATTGATGCCTTTGGTAAATTTCAAGGAGTACAGCCTTTTTTGGCTTTACGCTATCATGGCTACCAGTTTGGTGCCTATAATCCTTTTTTAGGCGATGGCAGAGGTTTTTTATATGGACAAATTCGAGCTATAGACGGTAATTTATATGATTTGGGTACTAAGGGTTCGGGTAGAACACCCTATTCTCGTAGTGCCGATGGTAGATTGACTCTTAAAGGAGGAGTCAGAGAAGTTTTAGCTGCGGAAGCTTTACACCAATTAGGAGTTAATACTTCACGTTGTTTAAGTTTGATTGAAACGGGCGAATCTTTATGGCGGGGAGATGAACCTTCACCTACTCGTTCTTCGGTACTAGTAAGGTTCAGCAGTTCCCATATTCGTTTTGGCACGTTTGAAAGATTGCATTATCTCCAACGTCCAGATCTGATTGGTAAGCTACTAGACAGCGTTATTAAGGTTTATTATCCTGAGATACCTGATACGGAAGAAAGATATGGTCAGTTTTATGCTGCATTAGTTATTAGAGTTGCACGATTGGCAGCACAATGGATGGCTGCTGGTTTTTGTCATGGGGTATTGAATACCGATAATATGTCAATTACGGGTGAAAGCTTTGATTATGGTCCTTATGCTTTTATTCCTACCTACGATGCTCGCTTTACCGCAGCCTACTTCGACTATGGCGGGCGTTATAGCTATGGCAATCAGCCACATATTTGTAAGCACAATCTGGAAATGCTGCAATTACCTTTGGCAATGATCGGCGATCGCTCTAATTTGGAGGCTGGATTAGCTCAGTTTGACGATTGTTACCAACAATATTATCAGAAATTGATGCTACAAAAGTTAGGATTTGATGATTCCCTCGGATTACTTGGCAGTGAATTATTAGCTCAAACTATTATCTTATTAAGAGAAAGTAAAGTCGGCTATCATAGTTTCTTTGCCGAATTAGCTCTAGGATTTAATAGTAGTTGGCGAGACAATAGTAGCTTGATCTTGGAAAATGCCATTTTTAGCCAGCAGGTTACTGATAATTGGCGTAGTTTTTATCACAAGTGTCTGAATCAAATATCAATAGACTCAATAGAAGGTATGAGCGATCGCCTGAAAAAATACAATCCTCAAATTGCTTTATTGCGCCCCGTAATTGAATCTGTTTGGCAATCTATTAGCGAAGATAATAACTGGCAACCTTTCTCTGATTTAATCGATAAGCTACAAACTAAAATTGATTAAGCCAGGATTGATTATCCTAAACTTAATTAATTTTGCTGGAACCATCTTTACTAATGTGGATAAGTTGAGAAAAAATTTTGTAAAAATGATTTCTACCTTTAACAAAACAAAAAAACACAGCTAACAACACGGGAAAATTAATTATTATCAAAAGATTGCGCTCATTAGCAGCTATAAGTATTAGTAATAATAAATAAATAAAAAAATAAAAGAAGTATTTGGGGAAATCTATGGGCCAACTACCGCTTTCTCCTCCCAAATAACGATATAGAATATACTGAAATGAACGAGTTACTACAACACTTAATAAGAAAGCTAAACCCACAATATTGCTAGAGACTAATACTAAGTATCCGCCATATCGGCAAGTCTGTAATAGTGAATAAAACCACATTCTGCTTTGTTTATTGATATAATTATAAATATAAAAAAGTATTCTCAAAACCAGCAAAAAAACAGACCATAATAGCCAGCTCTTTAAAATCTCCGCCAAATTATAGCTATATTGCCCTACAAGTATGGTGTAAACATAGTTATTGCTAACAGCTATTTCTTGGCTAAGAACAACAATACCCAAGAATGACAGAACTAAAGAGTATACCCAAGGTTGCCACAGGTAAAAAGAACATTTATCGGATTGATAGCGGTATGACAAAACAGCTTTATCCTCAAATTTCTCTCCAACTCTATCGTTTTCTATGTACCCAAGCTCATAAATACACCAAAAAGAAAGCTGTAATAAAAATAATCCGATAGCATTCAATAAGGGAAAAGAACTATAACAAGTAAAAGACAATAACAAGATTATAAAATCTTCTCCTATAATGTTGTTTAAAAAATACTTTTTACCTGGTCTTTTAATATTTTCAGAATAAAGTAGTGGCAAGTAAATTTTCACTTTAAATTTAGAATATAATCAGTTGTGAAAAATATTGTTTACTAAGAAAATATTTCAACTGTTTAACTCTTTAACAATATATTTATCACAAGCTTTAATCCATCTCCAGCTTTTAATTATACTTCATTATTACAAAAGTAATTATTTTTGTAACATCACGCAACTAAAGCGAGTTTAGGTACTTGCAGCTGATATAGTATCTTGGGATACTTCTAAACGCCAGTAATTATTCGATGATATTGTTTACCTTTAATCTGTATAACAAGCTTCTTTTCCCTGTTACCAACCACTAGCTACTCAATGTAATTTTTAGATGGTTAACTATTAATCAATAAAAACTATAGGTAATATGTATTATTTCGATTTTGATTTAAATCGTAATTGCCAATAGCAAGTCTCAGTTTAGTTTGGTTTCTAATTCAACTTTGCTTTCAAACTATATTGTTTAATAGTTTGAAACATTAAAATTATTAGCTAAGTTCTTCTCGAAGCATATTTTGATAAATTCGAGGTAAATAAGTACTCATGGAATTAGTTTCTATCCCATATCCTAAGCTAGTCCAGGTACTAGAACGTAGCTTGAGAACTTGTGTTATTTCTCCTTGTCGCAAAAGCTGAGGAATATTTGTTCCCCAAGCCTGAGAATCGCTCAACCAATCATGGACTACTGCATCCTGATATTCTGCTTCAAAACTATAGGTTTTCCATCGCCAGATACCCGAAGGTTGTGGATGATACCTTTTAGCTTGTTTGCTCCAGGTAAAATCGAGCATTTGATAACGTCCCGCAGCAGTCGTACAATTTCCTATGTTGGGTCCAACTACGATTGGAACACAAATTTCAGGGTGGCGACTGAGATCGTTAACATATTTACCACCATAGATAACATTATAAGGACGGGCAACATTGGCTTCGCTAGCGGTAATAGTCCGCATCAAAGCTCTAATATAAGGATCGCCCCCTTCCATAACTAACGCTCTAGTACCGTGTAGGCTGGGAACATTATTTATTTGTGGAGACGGGGATCTACTTTGCCAGTACTGCGAAAGTTTTACTAATATTTGTTGAGGATGCCAAGACAATTGCCCCTGAGGTTTGCTGATGTATCTCCCCAATGATGACAAAATCAAGATCAGACATCCCAAATAAAGAAATTTACCAGCTTTGTTAATTAATTGCATTTATTGATAATAGTTCAAGCTAAAGTCTGTGCTGCAAAACAACTCCAATTTTTGCTGTCGCTAATAATTTCAGGCTACGTTGCTGAACAACTCGTTCCAAGATTTGCTTTCTGCTTCTCGACTGGCAACCACCTCAACAATTTTTGATTTTGCCTCTGGTTGAAACACCGATTCTACACACACCTGAGCAACTTTTGGGCGAGGAATGCTGCCTTCAAACAAGGTATCAGCACTTGACATGACAATGTTGTCAGCATTATCTTCGTTTTTTAATCCTCCTGGTCTGACAATCGTATAAGGAATACCGCTAGCTTGAATATAAGATTCCGCCTGTTTTTTCCAATACAAAACTAGCCAGAATAAGTTCAGAGGATGAAAAAATTTGGAGACACAAAGAGAAGAGACCAAGATAAAATGCTCTATTCCTTTGGCTTTAGCTACGTCTACCAAATTTTTAGCTCCTTGATAATCAATCTGATATGGTCCTGTGGGGTCTAAGCTAGGGCTAGCACCAGTTGCACAAATTAGAACGTTACAATCGGCAAGAGCAGATTCCAAGCTAGCAGGCTGCAATACGTCTCCTACTATTAGTTCTGCTGTAGAAGGCAAGATTGTTTTGGCTTGCTCGATATCTCTAACTAGTGCTTTAACAGGAACGTTTTTATCAATTAACTGTCTGACAATATGTCTACCAGTTTGTCCTGTAGCTCCTGCAACCAATATTCGCATAGAAATCTCAATCACACCTATTTAAACAAAAAGGTGTTTAGCTAATTATTAACACCTTTATTGTAATCATCTTAACAGTAAGGGAAGGTTCTCAAGCGGTACTTTAAAAATCGATATGCAGTCAAAATCTATCAATCATCCACAAAACGCATTTTTAGATATTTCTTCACCCGATCCTATGGAGCTTACTTACAAAGATTCTATCGAACGGCAAAAAACATTTATTTTTGAAGCCAGCTTCAACGGGCGCATGGATATGTATAGCGATGCTAATACGGTGGCTGAATATTTAAATGCTCACGAGGGTTGGTTTTGCCGTTGCGCTCAACCAATGAAAGTTGAACCTTTGTCAGATAATGGTTATGTTTTAACTGTTGGCAAATATGGCTCTTTTGGCTACGAAGTAGAGCCAAAGATAGGTGTTGTCTTAAAACCACCAGTAGGTAGAGCCTATCATATGCACACCATCCCTATTCCTGGATACGACGCTCCAGGATATGACGTAAATTATCAGGCATTAATGGAGTTAGAAGAAGTTGCCGTTGATGCTGGACAGACAGAGAAAAAAGGTTTGTTTTCTAAAAAGCAAAACATTCCCTCTTGTATTACGCGGGTGAGATGGAACTTGGATTTGGCAGTTGAAGTAAGTTTTCCTCAATTTATTGCCAAGCTGTCTCCTACTTTAATCCAGTCTACAGGCGATCGCCTGTTAGCCCAAATAATTCGCCAGGTTTCTCCGCGTCTTACCCATAAAGTACAGCAAGATTTTCATCTTAGTCATAATTTAGCAGTACCGCCTAAGAGCAGTAGGGAGCTGAACAAAGTTAACAAATATCATAAATATGCTGCCTAAAATAATCGGCTAAGAGTTAAATCCAATTATTGTTGTCTGACTCTTAGCTATCTTGATTCAATCTTTTATCTGATCGAGATTTCTCTGGTAGTGTAGTAGCAAAAAAATAGACGTAAAATATGTTTTACGCCTGAGAAATAAATACAATTGACTATTTTCTCTACGAGGTCATGCGGTCGATAATTTTCTGTACAATCTGCATTCCGCTGATTGCTTGCCAGCCAAATAATCCCAAGAGTAAAATATTTAGGGAAACGTGAGTATTACGGGCAAGACTATTGCCTTTTTGCATATAAGGGACTAAAGATGCAGAAACAGCAATTACACCAGTCATACCTAACCCTGCCAAAAGATGAGGTCCGACAAACAGTTTGCCATTGTTGATATAGGTAACTGCCATACCACCGATACTGCCCAAAATCATGAAGGCTAGCAGAATCGAGCCAATTCTGTGATGTCTCTGACCAAAGTTTTTCTTGATTAGTTCTTTTCGAGTTTCTTTATCTGCACTACGAATTTTAGAGTTTTGAACTCCTAAGTATAGTGCATAAACACTAATACCTAACAAGACCCACATCAATATGGGGTGACCAAATTGCGACCAAGTTTTGATCGCGTCAGGAATTTCAAATGCCATCATGCTCTCCTCTCTAACTTAAAACAATTTAAATTTTTATAAAGATTAACTTAACATATAGTAACTTTATCGCGCCTACATGCGGACATATGCGGAGCGGTATCCTTTAGGAAGTCCTTCGTATTCAACGCTTAAAAAGACGTTGGTTTTACGGCGTTTTCTATAAAGCGAGGGAAAACTATTTAAAAAAGTAGATAGCAGATTTGTCCAGGGTTAGCTGAGTCAGAGAAAGATTTGGCAGCTATACTGCTTTAAATAAAGCAACATCTGTAAACCATAGCTATGCCAACAGTACCCTCATCGGTAACATATCAGTTACCGCCTTTACTCCAGCCTGGAGATTTAGTTATGGCGATCGCCACCAGTGGCGCTCTCAAGGAGACAGACGCATTAGAAAAAGGTCTAGCAATCTGGCGCGAACGTGGTTATCAAGTTGAGTTTGGCAACAATTATCGATCTCGCTGTGGTTATTTAGCAGGAAGCGATCGCCAAAGACGGGAAGACCTGGCAGCAGCTTGGCATGACCCAAAATATAAGGCAATTGTCGCCGTTAGAGGTGGTTATGGTGGGGCAAGACTATTAGAAGATTGGAGTTGGAATAGTTATGAGAGAACCAATCCTAAATGGCTGATTGGCTTTTCTGATGTTACTAGCCTGCTATGGAGTTTAGCTACAGAAAAGATTTCCAGCCTCCATGCGCCCGTACTGACCACTTTAGCTACCGAACCAGCATGGGCGATCGCTAGAATGTTTAATTATCTGGAAACGGGACGGCTCAAGGAATTACACGGAAAAGCAGCAGTTGGTGGATGGGCATCAGGCATATTATTGCCAGCTAATTTGACCGTAGCCACACATTTGCTCAACACCCCCGTTCAGCCAAACTTTGAAGGGGCAATTTTAGCTCTAGAAGACGTTACCGAGTATCCCTATCGAATCGATCGCATGTTGACCCAATGGCGCATGATGGGAGTGTTTAAACAAATCAAGGGAATTGCTTTAGGTCGTTTTAGTCGTTGTGAAGCTTATCCTGGAAGCAATAGCTGGACAGTAGTAGAAGTATTGCGCGATCGCCTCGAAGATTTAAATATTCCCGTGGTTTACGATTTGCCCTTTGGACACGATGGGGCAAATGCAGCATTACCAGTTGGACAGCCAGTTCAATTAAATGGCGATACAGGGGTATTAAGCTGGTCGGTAAATTCTGTTAAGATCTCAAACACAGGCTAAATCTGCCATAAAACTTAAAGGAGAATTTACTTTGCCTCATACTATTGTTACTGAAATTTGTGAAGGAGTAGCCGATTGCGTTGACGCTTGTCCAGTCGCCTGCATTCACGATGGTCCTGGTAAAAACACTAAAGGGCTAGACTGGTATTGGATCGACTTTGCTACCTGCATCGACTGTGGTATATGTTTACAAGTATGTCCCGTAGAAGGTGCAATCCTACCAGAAGAACGACCAGACTTACAGAAAACCCCCCAATAATTTGGCAAAATACTTAAATTACTCAATACCCAGACTAAAGACTGAAGGCTAAAGGCTGAAATTTAATTTATTAATCCTTTATTTCTTTACTCTTTATCCTAAGCTAAACAATGTATTTGATTGCAGTGCCTACAGCCAGTTGGCAACTTGTCAAACTAATCTACTTGTAGTGTGAGTAGGATCGCACCTGTTTTTCAGCTAAGTAATTAACTTGTAATAATAATTATTTGCTGAAATAAACAAAAATGAAAAACCTGCCACCCTGGATACCTAGTTTTAATGCTTGGATGAGCGCAATTCTACTCTTATTACTAGTACGAGGAATGAAATTTGTACTCAAAGAGATTTTAGAGCGTATTGATTATGACGTATTTAGTTCGCTATCATATCAAAGCTATATTCTGCTTTATTTAGCGGTTATTTTATCGCCTATAGTCGTCATTGCGATCGCCCACAATTTATTACATATCTGTCTGGATTTGTTTGCCCCTGACATTCAAACTCCAGAAATGTCCCTACGCAAGTTTTGGTTTCCTGGTTTAATGAGTTGGTGGGAAGGGTTGTATGGTTGGCTGGCGATCGCCTTAACTATGATTATTAGTACTGCAATTGGCATCATCATATTCTCCCCTAATCATTATTTTTCTGAAATGGCTGCTTGGTGGCAGGGAATGAATAATTTTTTTACACCTTTGATGTTGATTCGTTTGGTATGTGTCGCCTATCTATATCAGTTTGAGCAATTAGTACGTCAACATTTAATTGCTGTTGGCGCAGAGAATCAATAGGCAAGAACTATAGTGCTACTTCATACCTTCGTTTTTACTGTTCATCCGAACCTGATATAAGAGGTATGGTAACGATAAAAACCGAGCCAACATCTATGGTTGAAGACAGCTCAATTTTTCCTTGCAAAGCAGTTACTAGCTGCGAAACAATAGCCAAACCCAGACCAACCCCTTCGTTATTAAATTGGTGTTTAGACTTTTGACAACGAAAGTATGGTTCAAAAATACGTTCTTGTTCAGATTCAGAGATCCCAATCCCCGTATCTGCAACCTTAATCTCTAACGATTCCTCAGCAGTTTGATTACAAGTTAACTCGATTTGACCTTTGGGAGTGTAGCGAATGGCGTTGATCAATAAATTGGTAATAATCTGCTGTAAACGCAAAGAATCGGATTTGATGATTAACTTTTTGGGGTGGCAACTAGCGATTAACTTCAGCTTCTTAGCTTCAATTGAAGATTTCAAACCTATAGTAATGTTTTCAATTAAAGTGCAGATATTTATTGGTCGTACTCGTAATTGAAAATTGCCTTGCTTATAAGAAGACATCTCGGTAGTATCATTAACTAACCGCAGAACTTTACGACCTTGCTGCAAAACCTGGTGGATGTGCCTCAGGTTATCAATTGAATCATCTTGCTGCTGTCGAATAAACAAATCGGAATAGCCAATGATTGAGGTGAGAGGATTTTTTATTTCATGAACCAAATATGCCAGACTTTCCTGATTGTCGGCAATGAGACGGGTTAATTCCTGATTAGTAAGAAATATTTGCTGACGTAGCTTCTCTTGCTGGCGTTGCCTAACATCCGCATAGCTTTGAAAACTATTTTCCATAATTCGATTAATCACCGAATCAATCAAAGCTATCTTTTCTATTATTTTTTGTGGAGCATATGTCTCTAGCTGTGGCTGCAACTCAGCAATCAAGACTTTCTTTAAGAGAAAAAATTCTCTCACTAGCTCTTCTGGTTCAAAATCCTGGAGCGAACGAACATATCCGTGTTTGCTGCCTTGAGCATTTTCTTCAGTAGCAAACAAGGTTAGGTTGTCTTTGCCGATCTCTGGGGTAGGGGACAACATAACCATCTCTACAATGGTCTGGCAAATTTCAGGCAAACTGTCTTTCAAAGCTTTGAAACTTAGAGAGCTAGAGCTTTTGATTTGATTGTCTTGTTCGATCGCCTTAATTAATTTTTTAGCGATCGCCAACCCGTATTGTGAGCTGGTTTTTTCACTGGTCTCAACTACATTTTCACTCTTATTCATTGAATGCCAAGATAATGTGTTGCTACCAACAACATATTCCTATTCTCCTTCTCTAACATTATGAAACAATATCCGACAAAAGTTTTATCCTGCTATGGCGGAAATCTTAATCGCACGCTTTTTCAATTGCTTCATCGCTTTGTTTTTAATCTGTCTGACTCGTTCGCGACTAATTCCACAAATATCACCAATCTGCTCATAAGTCATGGTTTTACCATCTTTTAATCCGTAACGTAGAATAATTACGTCTCTTTGTTTGGGAGATAGAGTATCTAATAAATTTTGTACTCTGGTAATAGTTTCTCTTTCGGCGACGAAGTCTGAGGGTGAATCAGAATCATCAGGCAATATTTGTCCTAATTCGGTTTGGTTTTCGTCAATAGTGGCGTTGAGACTTCTCGGTCTGGTCATTCTTGCCGATTCGGCTAAGGATCTGAGTTTTTTGACATCGATATCCAGTTCTGCTGCAACTTCGCTGTCGGTTGGTTTGCGACCTAGCTTTTGGGATAGTTGGCGGTTGACCTTTTTGATTTTGTTGAGATCTTGCGTGATATGAATTGGTAACCGAATTGTCCGAGCATAGTTAGCGATCGCTCTGGTCATAGCCTGTCTAATCCACCAGTAGCTATAGGTAGAGAACTTGTATCCTTTACTAGGATCGAATTTTTCGGCTGCTCGCATCAGACCAATACTACCTTCCTGGATTAGGTCGAGCAAAGATAAACCCCGATTTTGATATTTTTTAGCGATCGACACTACTAAGCGTAAATTTGCCTGAGTCATTTTTCTTTTTGCTATCTGACCTTGACGAACGATGTTTTGTTCTTCTAGGGTCAAATTTTCTTGCTCCAACAAGGGCAGCATTGCCTGGATTTGATTGGCAAGTTTTACCTCTTCTTCCGACTTCAATAATGGTGTACGCCCAATTTCTTTTAAGTAGCTAGTTACGCTGTTGTTGTATGTGCTTGCCATTGTTAATTACCTAGTGTTTTGTGCTAATTTTGTTTTTTGGTTTGTCTTTAGGGAGCGAGGTTTTTAGTTGTCCTTGCCTGCTGTCTGGAGTTGGAAACCAGCAATGCTTTTCTCCATTATGCCGATGTTGGTGTGTTGAGAAATCTTTAAACTACTGTCATTATGGGCTTTGAATAAAAACTTTTCTCCTGGAAAAACAACTCTTTTTGCAATGTTGATTCGCTAAGTCGTTAATCCAAGTAATAATAATTTTATTGGTATGGTTTATATAGCAATAAAATTTTTAAAAGTTGGACGTTCGGTTTTGATGGCAAAAATATTTGAGTCATGTTTATTAAAATAATAAAATATTGAGAGGTATCATCAATAACCAGTAAATATTGATAAATTTTTTAGCTTTGCTTAATTATTTCAATAAACAGACCTGTTATGAATCATTCGTAAGTTATAAAGCGGTTGTTCTTTGTATATATTTATATAGATCTTAAAGATTAAATATCTAAAATGCAATTCGGTTTTCCTGTCTTTTGTTGTTTCCTACTGTTGTGATATTAATCGAGAGAAAACTTGAAATTGGCAAATTAGTCAGAGAGCAAGTGTAATCTTGTTTTGATCTGATGGCGTTGTTCTGTGTCAGTTGAGGTTGGAACAACGCCCCATAAATTACTATTCTCCTGCCGACCAGGGATTGAGAAAATCGGGATAGAGAGTTAAACCTCCATCAACAAATAGGGTTTGACCAGTGATATAGGCTGCATCATCCGAAGCTAAGAAAGCAGTTATGGCTGCCATTTCTTCTGATGTTCCCACTCGTCCCATCGGGATGTGACTTTCTACCTCTTGTCTTTTCTGAGCATCGTCAGTCCAACTGTTGATCGGTGTAGCGGTCGCACCTGGAGCGATCGCATTAACTCGAATGTTGTGTGGTGCATATTCTAATGCCAAGGTTTTAGTCATATTTTCCATGCCACCCTTGCTCATAGAATAGCTAACATACTGAGGACGGGGAATTATTTCATGAACGCTGGAAACGTTAATAATGATGCCACCGTTGCCCCGCTCCATAAAATGTTTGATTGCTTCTCTAGCACATAGATAGGCACCCCGAAGGTTGACGTTCATCACCTTGTCAAAGTCGGATGTTTTCAACTCGTGGGAAGCAGCGGAAGTTTGAATCCCAGCATTATTAATCAAAATGTCTAGGCTACCCAGTTTTTCGATTACCTCGTTGCACATCCGAATAATATCGCCTTCTTCGGATACATCTCCTTCTACAGGTAGCTCTTTTCCGCCACAACCCTTAACCTGCGAACACATTTGGCTTATTAATTTTCGCGTGTCGTCTAGCTTGTTTGGATCGTTGCGATAGTTTAGAGCAACATTAGCACCCTCTGTAGCGAAATAGGCAGCGATCGCCTGTCCGATTCCCGAAGTTGCCCCCGTAACTAGAATATTTTTGCCCTGTATACCCTTCATTTGTTGCTTTCTACTATCATTTGCCCCATAGTATCTAACAAATAAATCTCTTGGCACATCCCTCTTAGGCTATAAATTTAACTGTGTGTTACTGTGTGTTTTAAAATGACAAAAGATGCCCTAGATCTAGTTTCTAAAGCATCTTTAAATGTTTAGCGATCGCATTTTTAAATATTGGTAACTAACAAAGTAGCAAATTTTACCCTACACGTCTGCTAGAATCAACAATTAAGTTTTTATTGATTGCATTACGATAGGACAAGCGTGACTTAACGTTTTCTGTATACGAAAGCTCTTGCTGTAGATATTTCCAAATAGATTGGCAAGCTTCATAACTACCGATAGTTGCTAGTAGCCGTTCACCCTGATATATTCCCCACCTCTGGTTTTCTGCCTGATCAATTCTATATTTTATCTGTGGCATTGTTACTCAGCTTTATATTTCTTTTTATTTCTTCACCTTAATTAAAGCGATAGAGTTTTGTTTAGTAAATCTATCTTGAGAACTATTGTTTGTTTTAGCTGGTATATTTGATAACTTTTAGAAATAGCGAATACCCCGAAAACTTAGAGACTTGACAATGTAGAGATGGGTAGATAGTTCTTTACAGAAACAGAAAGCGACTGGGAAAGCCTATTTTTTATCAAGGTGGGATGATAAGTCGTCCCATCGCTTTGTTGATAAGTCCGTGTCCCTTGGGGAAAGCCCAAGGGCTGGTATCGGACGTGGCAAATTGTTGATAGGAAATCAATCAACTATCAACTATCAACGTGAAATCCCACTTCATTTATGGTAGGGATGAGATTAGAGATTTGCGAATGTAATGCTAAAGAAATGATTTTCCAATAGCAGCAGCTTATACGGTTGTTTTACTAGTCTGAGAATAGACAGGATAGCGGAGAATAGCCAGCATAGTCTGATTTTCTGGCATTTCTGACTGCTCTAAAATATAGACATTGCCTTGCTGTAAATAAGTTTGGGTCACGGCAAAATCAAACAAATCCATGCTGTCCTCCGTGGCTTCTTGATGGATTTCTACTTTATTAGTTGAAGGTTCAAACCGCCCCCAACGTTGAGTATTAGCTGTAATAAATAGAGTGTCTACCTGTCCGTTAGCAGCACCAGCAACTATTTGGGCGATCTCCGAGCTAGCTTCCCCAGTTCCAGACTGCTGATAGTATTGCTCCATAGCCTGTTTTTTGGCTGCTTTTAAATTAGGTTCGATGATTTTCCAGGCTTGGGAATGTAAATCGGCTGGGTCAACATTTTCAGGATTGCCAATAACCCCCGTTTCTAAAAGATTGTTGTAGGAATTTGCTTCCTGATAGATAGGCAGCAAATATTCTACCCCAGCCAGAATCATAGGAGTCTTTTCTTCCTGCAAGACTGCTTGTAAGCCGTTGTCGATCTGATGGAAAAAACGTTTGATTTCGTCTTTGTTATCCGTCGTACCGACTCCCTGACCATGATAGATCGGACTACCGCCCGCATCGCCAGTATGAAACTGAGTTTGTTTTTCTGGATCGTCGTATTTCAGGGCTTCCGCCAAACTTACTGGAACTGAATCGGGTAATTGTAGTTCGCTAATGCTGTAGTGACTGCCCAAGAAAAACCGTACTTCGTTTTGTGACAGTGCCAATAAATAAAACTTGTTATCGTTGGTAAGTACGGGTAGTAAAGGCTTGAGATAGAAGCGATCGCCTACTTCCACCAACTCGGCAAAACTTTGGGGAAGTCGATAATATTTAACGCCATCTGCATTGATAAAAAAAGCCAAACCACAGTCTTGATGCTGCCAGAAGTCGTAATTATCGATATATCCTTTCGCAGATTCCACTGCATCGTTGAGTTGAGTCGTTGATTGTAGCTGCTCGATCTTTTCTTCAGCTTCTCGAATTAAGTTTTTAAACCGAATTGAATTTTTGCGAGTTTCGGCTCCTGCTTTCTCCGCAGGCATATATATAGAAATACAGGTAGATCCTTGTTGTTCGGCTAGCTGTTGAAAATCAGAGCGTGATAATTCGGTCATAAATAAGTATTTTAATTTACTGATAGCGTCTATCTTTATAGCAGCAAAATACTCAGGCGATCGCATCCTTCTCTAGATAGTATTACGGTCAGTTGAGTCATTAGTTGTTGCTTCTCTTTCCATCCTCACAGGTTCTTCAATTTGTTGGTTTATCTTGCTAAAGCTATCAAGACAAATTACGGCAGCACTTAACAACCTTAAGCAAACATTAAGTTTTATATACCATATGGAACAAATCGAAAACTTGAGCTTCAGATCGCCTGATCCACAGCCCGTTTGCCTTTGCCCGTAAATTACAAACCGCGAATTATGAAAAAATACCGCAATTTACGTTAAGTTTTGTATATTTACGTTAATTTATAATAATAAAACCTAAAACTTTAAATTTTAGAGATTATGGCAATGGACATAGAAAAAATTCTGCCGACTTGTGGACAACTAGAAAGACAGCTTTCCCAAGCTATTCAATCCCTATACCACCTTCGGTTCGGACATATGCTTCGTAAAGTTGTCTGTCATATTTTTGCCGACAAAGTCGCCATAGTAGCGGAAGATACGGTAACTAGTATTGAGCAGTTATTAGCCGAAAATTCACAGCTGGAGCTAGCAAACAACATCAGAAAAGCAGTTAATGAAGCGTTTACTACCGATGTTAAGCAGCAAGTTACCAATATTTTGCAGGTTGAGGTACTTGAGGCGATTAGTGATTCTACCTTAGAGAGTGGCTATATGGGCATGATTGTTTTTTTAGCAAGTCCGCCTGAGACACGTTTAACAAAGAGAAAATATCGTAATCAGCAGTTATCCCAGCGAAAGGCTCAGGTTATTTCGCAATAATCAGCGTGATTGAGATTAGACGCGATCGCCTGCTGTAAGTCGATTAGGTTGTATGGTTTGTAAATATAATCATCAAAGCCCGCAGCAAACAGTAGTTGTTCTGGTTTTTTTGCCAAACCCGTAACTGCAATTAGGGGTATATCGCGGGTTCGCTTGTTACTTTTAAGCATCATTGCTATTTGCAACCCACTTATTTGTGGCAAAACAATATCTAATAAGATTAGATCGGGCTGTTGCTCTTTGGCTAGGGAGATTGCTGTAACTGCGTCAGTAGCAAAAATATATTTCCAGCCAAACATAGTTATGGCGTGTTCCAACAATAGTTGATTATCTTCATCGTCTTCTACTGCCAGTATTACAATATCTCGGTCTGAGCTAGCTTCTGATGCTAGTTCAGTATAATTTGAGTCCATTCTCTAATGCTCCATAGTCAAGAATAGACGACGCTTTCTTTCAAGAGAATAAAATTTAATTTGTCTTGCCTATTAAAAACGGGTCGTACCTATTTATTAAGTTGTTAAATATCTCTGTTCGATAAATAAAGTTGAAGAGAGAATATCGATAACTTAGATTTGTTTTTATTTCTGAACTTTAGAATTTACATATTTTAATCTTAGTTGTTATTGTTACCTGACAAGACATCTAGGCAATATAAATAAACTATATTTTACATTTGTATATAAACTAGACTGGGATCGCCAAATAAGGGTATAATTTTGAGTTATTAGTTTTTCTCTATTAATAAAAATACTGATTCAATCACCGCAATTTTAACTGTATGTAGAGTTATAGTTTCAAGATTATTATTATAAATAACAGGCGGGATAAAATACCCACCTGCATTAATCAAAGCAAATTTTTAGTTTTAGAGGTCGCGATCGATTACCGCATCTCCATCAGTTTCTACTTCTAATTCTTCACGACGAATAGTTTCTCTAGCCTGTACGGTTTCTTGCTCTACCTCTTTGCGAACGTTGACTTCTTCTCTCACGAATGCCTGTTTTTCAACGTTGGCTGTTTCTTCGTAGACTTCGACTCTAGCTACTTCCCCTTCACCAAAGGTAGCTTCACCAGGAGCAACTACAGTACCTTCAACGGCAGCATTACGTTCGATAACAACTCTTTCTTTCTCTACAGGAACCGCAACAGATGCAGTTTCAGTTTCTACTCTTTTACCAATACTGACTGTACCAGCACGGAAACGATCTTTGTTGGCAACCAAACGCTCTTCATATAATTTTAGGTTCTGGCGGTTATCAAGATCTTCTTCTTGATGAGCGTATAAACTTGCGTCGCGATCATAATTGTAGGTATCGCGATCTACAGTACCAGCACCAGCCGTTGCTGCTTCATAATCTTCACCACGATAAATTGTTCTGACTCGCTCTTCATAGTCGTAGTCAACGGTCATATCATCATCATATTCAGGCAAGCTTTCCGCCTGTTCTTTTGTCAGACCTTTAGCATAAACTCTTTGTTGACTGTAATCGATACTAGCTCTACCTACAGGCAACAAGACTTTTTTACCAAAGATCCAAAAACCAGTGTCTATAACCAAGTAGCGAAATCTTCCAGAATCATCAACAATAATGTCATGAACTGAACCAATTTTGTCGTTAGTATAATCGTATACTGAAAAACTTTTTATATCTTCGCCACCAAAAATGTCTTCTTTATAATTGGGATATAGATCGGCGATTTTAGCTAGTACCATAAGTTAATACTTCCTTTATGTATTACAATTTCAACTCCAGGTTATTGATTATGGAGTTATTATTCATCTAACTTATGAAGTAGATGTTAACGAAATTAAATACAGCTAAAGATATATAGTAACTAATACTTATTTAGATTAAAAGTTCTAATCACAAGCCAATTGCAGTGAATTTTGCCCGTAATCATCGTATTGAAGCAGTTTGTCGTTTCAGCTCGATTTTTATTTTGCGTGACTTATATTTGCTCTGATTCTCTATTATTAACTTTTTTAAATTAGTTTTTTATATCTTGAGATAGGTTTATCTGTCCTGACTGTTCTTAATAATATTAGTAGATAAGAAAATAGCAGAAACAAATATAAAGAATATGGAAAATTCCCAAGAAAAAGAACAGGCAACTCCTGCTGCTGATGGTGGATTAAATACTCCAATCGACCCCACGCAGCGTAAAACAGGACAGACTGCGGGAGAGGATACTCGTGATGGTGCAGAAGCAGAAGCACCTGGAACAAGAAACGATGTAGCGGGAGATCCCAACCAAGGTACAGACGCACGCTAGTAAAATTATATTACTCATAACAAAGATCGGTAATTCATTTTATGATGTAGTTTGCCGATCTTTTTGCTGTCGGTAATTATAGGCAATTTGCTTGACTATGGGTAAGAATCAGCGCAATCGCAACACCAGGCGCGTCTCTGGCGATACCTGGCGAGAAGAAATTGAAGAAATAATCAGTGGAGCTTCTGGTGGTTTTCTGTTTGGCATCCCCCTGCTCTATACTATGGAGGTTTGGTTTATTGGTTCGTATGTTCGCCCGCCCATCCTTGTGGCTATTTTGGCTATTACCTTTCTAATCATCTTATCAATCAACCGTATTGAAGGTTTTCGTCCTCAGGAGAGCGAAACCTTGCCAGGAGCGATCGCCGAAACGATCGAAACTATGGCGATTGGCATTGTCTGCGCGGTTATCATGCTGGTAATTTTAAAACGGATCGATTTCCAAACATCTCTGACTGAAGGATTGGGCAAAGTGGTTTTTGAAGGAGTACCTTTTTCTTTAGGAGTAGCATTTTCGCGATCGCTGTTAACCGAAAATGGAGCAGCAGAGGACAACGGACGGGAACAAAAACCTCGCTCCGATAATCGTCCAGGTTATTTGCGAGACACAATGGCAGATCTTAGTGCTACGCTAATTGGTGCTTTATTTATTGCTTTTAGTATTGCTCCCACAGATGAAATCACCGTTTTGGCAGCCAGTGCTTCTTCTTGGTGGTTGTTGATTATCATGACTGTTTCGTTGCTGATTTCCTACGGGATTGTATTTGCCTCCACCATTACCAACTATGAGCAACGTCGTCAACAGCAAGGTTTATTCCAGACTCCTCAAAGCGAAACAATTATCTCTTACCTAATATCTTTAATCACGGGAATGCTGATGCTGTGGTTTTTTCAAAAGATTAGCTTTGCAGATTCGTGGTATATCTGGTTACGCTACAGTATAATCTTGGGCTTACCCGCTAGTATTGGTGGTGCAGCAGGACGTTTAGCAGTATAAAGTCAATCTAGTAATTAGTAACTAATGGTCAACTAATGCCGAAAAATTCTTGGCGACGCTCCCTAGCCGAAAAAGTCAGCTTTAGTATTTCCCTATCGATAGTGGGAATCATTGTTACCCTAATTTGCTATAGTTGGATTTCGGGAAATAGCAACCCGCCGATCTTGTCCATATCTCAATTCAACGTCAGACAAGTCAACTCGCAATATTATGTTCCCTTCACGGTAATTAACAACGGGGGAGAAACTGCTGCGTCTGTAGAAATAGTAGCCAAGTTAACTTTAAGCCCGCAAATAGTCGAAACAGGTAGGCAACAGCTCGATTTTCTCTCCCGCAAAGAAGAGCGATCGGGAGAATTTATTTTTAGTCATGACCCCAACCAGGGAGAACTAGCTATTAGGGTGGCAAGCTACAGGTTACCTTGAATATTAATTAATTTCAATCTGGCGGTAGCGTGCCTGTAAGCATAAATAGACTGCATAAGCTATTAATCCTAAAGCCATTAAGCTCAATAAAACTTTACCATAAGGCTGTTGAGTTAGGGTTAATAAGGCTCCATCCAATCCTTTGACTTCCTGAGGATTGTAATTTTTGGCAGCCTGCAACACGAAAAAGCCGAGCATAATAAACACCACACCTCTAGCAGCTATTCCTACACGGCTGATATTTACCAGCCAGTTTTCCTGTTCGGAACTAAGTTCACTTAGATTCAATTTTTTGCGGAACTTAGTTTTGTAGGCTCGATAAATTCGGTAAAAACCAATGCCAATAATTAACGCACCACCTATCCCAACTAGCCACCTACCGAAAGGCTGCTGCATTACGGTTGCCGTCCAGTCTTGTTTAGAACTGCTACCGCCACTACCGCCACTACCGCCACTACTAGAACCAAAAGCCAACAAAGCAGCGTTGACCGCCACCCCTGCATATGCCAGTCCACTGATCCCATATCCCAAACGAGCGACTACACCTTTAGCATCGCTCCCTTTGTCTTCTGGATCGCTAATTGCCTGCACCAAACGCCAAATAACATATCCCACTAAGCCAATAGCAATTAAAAGTAATAGTACTTGTCCAAAAGGCTGTCTGGCGATCGCCTGTAAAGCTCCACTAGTGCCAGTGGTTTCGCCTCCACCAACGCTAAATGCTGCCATAAGTGCTAAGATTCCAATCGCAGCGTAAACAAAACCTTTTGCCACATAACCAAATCTGGCTAACGTTTCCATATCTAATCAACCATATAAAATATTTTCCTATAGTTTATGGGACATAGATCCTTGGTTTATCTATCTAAAGTATATAAATTAACTTGTCTTTTAGCAGACTAAGTTTTAAATGTAAAACAATCTTACTTCTGATGATAGATGCAGTTTAACATTGGGTAAATTTATATTTAATTAAAGTTTGTAAATCGCTCTAAATTGTATATTTGTATATTCTGTGCTTCTGGCAATTATTAATAGAAAGTTTGCTTAAGAGCGCGATCGCCGATACTTTTGCTATAGTTTATCGCAGGTCAATTGAATTGCAGTTTGACAACCAACCCATTGTTTACGGATAAAATAGATGAAAATTACTCCAGAAATAACCTATCGTAATTTAGAAAGAACCCCTGCAATCGATAACTTGATTCAAGAAAAAATAGCCAAATTAGAGCAATTTTGCGACTACATGAATAGCTGTCGGATTGTAGTCGAGAAAGACAAAGATAGTCCTATTAGTGGTTCGCCCTATCGGGTGAGTATCGACATTACTATTCCTCACAGTCGTGAAATAGCAGTAGTGGAAAATCCAGACACGGGTAAACAATATACCCCGCTAGAAACGGTAATTCGCGATGCTTTTGAGGCTGCGCGTCGCCAGATCGTGAGTATCAGTACAGAACAGCAGGGAGAAAGAAAGGTACATCCCGAACAGGAGACTACGGCAATAGTGGTTAAACTGTTTGCGGAACAGGGATACGGTTTTATCAAGCAGGTGGACACTGGCAAAGAAGTGTATTTTCATCGCAACAGCGTTACCAATAATGACTTCGACCGCATCAAGGTAGGTACTGGAGTTAGATTTAAAGAAACCATGGGAGAAATGGGTCCCCAGGCGACAACCGTACAGATCGTCAGCCAGCATGGTTCGGGGCGTTCGTCAGATGCTCCCGATGCAGCAGAAGCACCTCAGGGTTGGGGTTAAAATTGTTTTGTAAGAAAAAGGTCAAATAAAGCGATTTGCTTATCTAGTAACAATTAGCAGGGATATAGTATTATGCTATATCCCTTTGTTGATGAATGGAAAGATCGGCAAGTTTAGTAGATTGAGCTAATCAAAAATTGCTATACGATGTATTGTATTATTGTCGCGATCGCCCTGGGTAAATTTAAACTCCATAGTAGGGTAAAAAATTTCTGGTAGCAGCTACACGCTAAAACTGCACCATAAATAAACCGCGATCGCCTTTTAGCCGAGAACATTTTTACAGAGTTTATCAATTAGATCGGCAATACTTTTTTTACACCAGAACCAGAAGAGCAAGGTAATAATAGTATAAATTTAGCCAGCTTGCAAAATAGAGTACACCAGTTCTATCTACATGAGTTTCAATTTTTTGTTAATCGAGTTTTTAAACAATGAGCTATTAGACTATTTGATAGCAGCTACCATATTGTTGTCTTGTATAATTTTGATCAGAATCTTTAGACGCTTAGGCTTTAAAAACCTCAGAAAATGGGCAGCCAAAACAGACAATGTATATGACGATGCTATCGTCAACATCATAGAAAGAGACTTAATTCCAATTGCTTATATAGCAAGTACTTATCTTGCTATTAACAATTTAACTCTGCATCCTATATTAGAAAGCGTTGTAGAAGTTACGGTTGTTATACTTTCAACTATCTTTGCGATTAAACTATTTACAGCTTCAGTAGAATATTTGATCAAAATCTATTGGATTACCTATCAACCAGATAATGCCAATTTAGAACAGAGTATTAATGCTTTGCTTCCAGCTATTAGGGTAGTCATTTGGTTGATTGGAATTGTCTTTTTATTGGACAATTTAGGATTTGATATTTCAGCAGTAGTAGCAAGTTTGGGAATTGGCGGTGTAGCGATCGCTCTAGCTTCTCAAGGTGTATTACAAGACTTATTTAGCTATTTTTCTATCCTCTTAGATCGACCATTTGAATTAGGTGATTTTATTATCGTGGGTGATTATCTAGGTACGGTAGAATATGTGGGTATTAAAACCACCAGACTTAGAAGTATTAGTGGCGAAGAAATTGTGATTGCTAATACCGATTTGACTGGTTCGCGGATCCGTAACTTTAAGAGAATGCGTCAGCGTCGGATAGTATTCAAGTTTGGGGTAGTATATGAAACCAGTGCTGAGAAACTAGCCCAAATTCCTGCTTTGATTCAGGAAATTATCGATCATACTGAAAATGCTACTTGCGATCGCGCTCATTTTTCAGGCTATGGCGAATATAGCCTGGACTTTGAAGTAGTTTATTTTGTCAATACCAGTGATTACAACATCTATATGAATGCCCAACAGCAAATTAATCTGGCGGTTAAAGCAAAATTTGCTCAACACGGAATTGAGTTTGCCTATCCTACCCAAATTAATTATCTCAATAGCCTATCTGCTGATTCGTTTGAGGATCGACAACACCAGGCTATGAAAATGCCCTCTTAAGAGTTCTTGACTGGTTGTTTATTACTTGTTCCCTATTCCCCTATCTTCCAGTCTCTACATATAGTTGAGGGATTATTCAAACCAGACTGGATTTAGTAGTTAGCTGCATCATTCCTTGGGTAATTCCAGGAAACAGACGGTTCAAGAAAGCAGGAACTTTAGCCGAACCGACCATAACTTCTGCCTGAGGGTGTTTCACTGCATCCAAGATAGCTTTGGCTACGTCTTCTGGCTGGCTAGCAAGGGGGCTGGTTAGCATTTGCTGCATTGATTTACGGCGATTTTCCTCTTCTTGAGAATCGCGATCTCTGAATATGGCACGTTCCATAAAGTCAGAATTAGTTACGCTAGGGTGTACTCCCGAAACGTGAATCCCCTGAGGTTCTAGTTCTAAACGTAGGGTTTCAGTTAAGCCAGCGATCGCAAACTTGCTGGTGCAATAAGCCGTCATTTTGGGTAAGGGAACTTTTCCACCGAACGAACCAACGTTAATAATATTTCCCTGCTTACGCTCTATAAAGTGGGGTAATAGGGCGTTGATCGTATAAATATATCCCCAGAGATTGACATCGATAATTCTTTCCCAATCTTCGATGGTAGTTTCAGCCATCGGCGCGCTCATACACACCCCTGCATTGTTCACCAAAACGTCAATCTGAGAAAAGCGTTCAATACCCAAGTTGACCAATGCTTCTATTGCCGAGCGATTGCTAGTATCAGCAGTAATCGCAATTACCTGTCTACCCGAACTTCTAATTTCTTCAGCAACAGCCTCTAACTTATCTTTGGTACGAGCGGTAATAATTAAATCGTAACCATTTTTGGCAAATAATAATGCGGTGGCTTTGCCAATACCTTGAGACGCGCCAGTGATAAAAGCAGTAGGAGACATAATTTTAAAGTAAGAAGTAGAAAGTAGTAAGCAATAATAATTGATTGGCTATGATTAAATTCTAATGATTAGGAAAGTGTTTCAACATCAATAGAAGGATAGAGTCGTTTACTACCAACTACTAACTGTAAGGTGGGCAAAAATAACTTGTGGTTACTCGCTCGTGGTTAGCTTGAGAAATTTCTTCACCCTACTGGTGTGACACGCTTAAAAATGTGGGTAAAGTAAATTGATTTTAGCCCCCTAACCCCCAAGTTTGGGGGAAAAGCCAAAAACATTAAGCCACTGTTTTAGCCTTGTTGTACTACTACCTACTAACTATTTTCCCTATCCTTTCTCTTTTGTAGCTGTCGAATTTCTCATTCTGGCAAAGATTGCTGGAGGATCGATTAGTAGTTTAAGAACTGCAATTATTAATACAGCCAAAACGATCGCCCCAGTCCACAGAGGAAAGGTAATACCTAATACGGATAAAGAAATCGAACCAACTGCCTCAACAGTGGCAACAATAAAGTTACCCAATCCTCCTGTTATGCCTGTAGAAGCTAATCTGGTAAAGCTCGCTAAAGTTCCCATAACACCAGCAGTTCCTCCTCCCGCAATCACCGCCAGCGTCCACTGCAACACGGGGTCGGTATGACCTAAAGTAGCAGCAGTAATTACTGTACCAATGCCAACGGCAAGGGGAATCTGAACCGTATCTAAGAGATTATCGACAATTGGAATATAGTAGGCAGATACTTCTAAAATAGTAGCAATCGAAAGGGCGATCGCAGCTTCAGTCGTGCCTAGCCACTCAAATCCTGATGATAGGGGGAAATGTCCATAAATAGCTGCCAAACTCATGGCTAGGGGTGGCACGAACACGCGAAAGCCACAGGCAGCACTAAGCGTTATTCCTAAGCACAGAGCGATAACAATTTCCATAGTCTAATTAGTTCGATTACAAGATTCTGCTGATAGTTTATTTTTCGTGCCGTAAGCAATTTTGCTCGCCAGTTACTCTTCAAAGTTTGGCTCTGTCTATAATTTACTCTGAGTCAGCTTGTTTGAAATCTAGAATTTGACCTATTTGTTTTTGTTGCTTGAAGTTAATCTGATTGCCAGATAATTTAATAAAAAAGGGACAGATTACCCGTCCCTCAAACTAATCAACTAACCATCAACCAAAATTATCTAGCTGTTATACATCGTGGGGCGATTTTCAGCATCTAGTTCTAGATCGCCCCGTTCTACTCTGCGGGTTTTCTTTCTACCAGCCAAACCAAATAGTCCGAGTAAACCGAGTAAACCCAACCAACCCCAGTTTGATTCTTGCTCGATCGCAGCAGCGGTTTCGGCGACTTCTGTTGCTGCTGCATCTGTTGCTCGCTCGATGTTCTGTTCTGCTTCTGCTGCGGTCTGTTCAACCTGTTGTTCTGCCTGATTATAGTTGCGTTCGATCGCATTACCAGCATTTTGCAGATCGTTTTCTATTGCTTCACCAGTGTTTTCTAAAGCCTGTCCTGCTGCTTCACCAGTGTTCTCTACACTGTTGCCAAAGGCTTTTCCTGCTTCCTTGAGGTTTTCGCCAGTGCGATCGAGGTTTTGTTCGGCTTGGTTTAGATTTTGATCGACTTCTTTTTCTTGGCTTAGAGCTGTGCCTGCGGGTACGGTCAAACTAAGACCAATTATAGTAGCTGTAGTTAATTTAATAAGGTTCATAAGAAACTCCTAAATATATTTTTAATTTATTTCCTGGTATTCATTTAGTTATATTTGACTAAATAACAAAGTCTGCCAGTAGTACAATACTATACAATTTAGTTGTTAATACCATCCTTCAGCAGGTATAAATCTTCTGATAGATGCTTTCAGTAGTTAACACCACAAAAAAACCATACCTCTGTTGAGAAGTATGGTTTCTGATAAATTTAACTGGCAAATGCAGCACCATCGAACCTGACTGCCTGACACATCTATGTCAAACCTATGTTTTTCGTAGAAATACAATTTCGCTAGTACAGCAATCCAATACTTTTAAGCGATCGCATTATCAGAAAATCCTATTTTCCCAGAAAAAGTAGAATCTACACAGAGTAAAGCTTTGAGGTACTTATGTCAGGCAGTCAGCCATCGAACACTTGCTTTCAACTAAATTACCATTGGCGATCGCCGTCTTCATCGACTCTAGCTTGACGAATAACATCAGAAATTTCTTTAGCATCTTTTACGTGATGGAGTGCTTCTTCTTCACCATCCTCACCTTCTACGGGAAAATAAGTAGGTACTTTTACATGACCAGTAGAATCCCAAGTATCTACTGCTACCTGTTCTTTTTTCTCTTCTAAATCTTTTGATTCATCAACTACGTCGCCTTTATTCGCCGTACGGAATGCTTCTTCACTATTACTTTCGCGATATACTTTTTCGTGTTCTTGGTTACTCATAATTATTCTTATTTTAAATCCTTAACCACCATTAAAAGTGACTATACACCATTATGTAATCTAGCCATTGATAGATTAAGCTTTAAGCCGAGGGATTAACTCAAGCAATTTTTTAGTCTGCCGATGTTTATTTTACACAGATATTAAAAGCTGTTTGGAGTAATTTAATAACACAGTAAGCTCTTCATTTGTTTATTAATTCATACCAACCAATATTCTCAAATATGTCAAAGCTTTGGATATCAACAGAAGGACACCAACCAATAGTTGCCGTAGCTCTTCATGACGGTCATTATGTACGCCCACAAGTTAAGCAACTGCTGGCTATCAGCCCGAACGATCGCAAGCGGGAAGAAGATCCGTTTACGGCTGCCTGGACGGACATTGCCAGCACGCGACTAGTGGTTTTGCGATCGCGTTTTGAACTCGATCTTAATCGTCCCCGCGATCGAGCTATTTATCTCAAGCCCGAAGACTCCTGGGGATTAAAGGTTTGGCAAAAACAACCACCTCAGGATCTAATCGAACAATCTTTAGCAGAGTATGATGCTTTTTATGCCGAGGTTGGCAAAATTTGTCGGACACTAGAGCAACGCCACGGACGATTTGTGATTTACGATCTCCATACCTATAACTACTATCGCCAGGGAATTGACGCTTCTCCCGCCAGCGAGCTACACAATCCAGAGATCAATTTAGGAACGGGAAGTCTCAACCGAGAATATTGGCAGCCTGTAGTCGAGCGATTTATCCACGACATGAGACAGTTTGATTTTCTTGGCAGACAGTTAGATGTTCGAGAGAACGTTAAGTTTCAGGGAGGACACTTTGCCGAGTGGATTCATACACATTTCCCCGATTCTGCCTGCGTCTTAGCCATCGAAGTCAAAAAGTTTTTTATGAACGAATGGACTCACCAGCCAGACTCAGCCAAGATGGAGGCGGTACATCAGGCGTTGAGAGCTTCTGTATCGGGAATATTGGAAGAATTACAGCTTCTAACTAAAATCTCGGTCTAAATTTGTAGCTTTGCTTATTAGCCAAACAACTACATCAAGGCAAGAACGTTATTGCGATACTCCGTGGAGTCTTGTCCCTTATTATTACTAACTCCATCAACTTCAGTTTTCTGAGAAATTGCTTCAATTCTGTTGTCACTGGTGGGATGAGTGCGAAGAAATTCGGGTGTACCACCACCACTCTCTAACTTAGCCAAAAAGTTGGCAAAAGCTTCGGGAGGATAGCCAGCCTGCTGCATTATTTCTAAGCCAGTACTATCAGCTTCATATTCAAAAGAACGACTTCGGGGTAAATCTACTGCCAACTGATAGGCAATTGGTGCCAGGGTGCTGGTATCTAAACCTACTGTATTGGCAATTCCTCTGGCAGCGACTGCCTGTTTCAAACCTTTGATGCCATGCTTCTCATTAATATGAGCAATTTCGTGAGCCGTCACTGATGCTAGCTGCGCTCTATTCTCGGCAGTTTTTAGCAAGCCAGTAGTCACGTAAACAAATCCTCCAGGAGTGGCAAAAGCATTGACTTCATCGCTGGCAAGTACTTGAAAAATAAACGGAATGTCACGACTATCACTATTATTGATTAACTCTTGTCCGAGGTTTCTGACGTATTCTTGAATTGGGGAATTGTTGTATAGGGGATATTGGCTCAATACCTGTTGGTTGGTTTGCTCACCAATCGCTATCTCTTGTTCATCAGAAATATTAGATATTTGAATGTACTGTACTGCCCCCTCAACAGCATCCAAAATATCAAATGCCACAACCTCTGAGGGTGGCTGGGCTGACTTGGCAAGCGACTCTGGATGTCGAGCGGAAGCAGAGTTACTTAAGCTAACTAGCAATAAAGCTATAAAAAATGATAAATATAGCAATTGAAATTTTTTTAGCCATTTACTACTGTTCATTTTGATCGCGTTTGTTCCTCAAGCTTGCGGTTCGTTAATTGAACTAGAACCAACTAGAACTAATTTATTGAGCAAGATCTTGTTCTATGAGTCCTTTAATAATATTATCTTTTATCATCAACAATTTGGAGGCATCTAATAATAAAGAGCATACTTCCTCTAGATTCATTTCTCGAACCGATTTTTGAAAAATACTCATTCTCAGCTGTTGTTCGAGGCTCAAATCTAAGTTTAGGTGAAAATTAGAAAAGTTAGCATCCATGGCGAAATAGCTTGGAATATAATGAATACCTTTGAAATAGCTTTTTTTGGGGTACTATTATTAAGGTGATTTCAGGTTAGTTAGAAAAAAGTTGCCGAACTTCTACCAAAAGTTTGAAGGGCTTTAAGTTTTTTTACAAAATAATTGTTTTGTCCAAAATAATATAGCATTAAGTTTGAACACGCCATTCACAGTTATTAGCATCTATCAAAAGATAGATAATAGATTATCTATTTAAAAAATTCAACCAACAAAGTAACCAGAAATATTTCAGATAAATCTATCCTGGAGATGTTTTTCGCTGATGAGAGAATAATTTATTTCTCAGGGATGATGTTGGTGAGTTCTGACAATTGCTATTAATAGAATCGGTTAAATAAAAAGAATGTTGAGGAAAGCTTAATGTTATTCAAGAAGTTAAACAGCTGGTTGAGATTATCTTTGCGTTTAGTATTAACAGCTATAGTATGTAGTTTACTATTTATCTCTAGCGTTAATCCCGTACAGGCTGTAACCAGCGATCGCACCGAAGGAGAAGCAAGCTTAAACAGAATACAAGCAGAAACAGACAAAGCAGCCAATCCCGATGCTAGCCCCAGAGGAATCAAACAAGTAACTGAGAAAGCTCAGGGCGGAACTAATGCGGTACAGGGTGCAGCGGATAAGGGCAAGATGGTCAAGCCAGAAGAGACTAGTGCAACTTCAGTCAAAGAAAAAGCAGCTAGCTTCTTAGATAATTTGACTAACTAGGAATTTAAGTTTTTTATTTGAACGACCGATAGATATTTTTTGTCTCTCGGTTATTTATCAGCAATCGAATAATAAAACTTTCTAACCTATAATATCCTGATTATCCTAGATTCGATTTAATAGGCATAGTCAGGAATTTTAATGTTTATGTTTATTAATAAATAGATTATGACCCAACCAAATCCAGTCAATTTTCTTGCAGAGGCGATCAAGACGGTAGAAGAGTTCACTGAAGGAGTGACTGCCCAAGTGCAAACGCTGTTGGAACAAACTGCTATGTCTACTGGACAAACTATGGAGGCGATCGCCTCAAATCCTATACTTAAGTCGGCAGATAATATTATTGGCTTAGACTGGCTGATGACTTTTTTGGGCAAGGTGAATACTGCTGAAGTACTTGCTAGAGTAGAACGAGTGCGATCGCAAAATCCTAACCAGACACCCGCTCAAATTGCTCATCAGCTAATTATGCAGAAGGCTTGGGAAGGTGGACGTTTGGGACTATTGACTAATATTATTCCCCCCGTTGCAGCCCTATTTTTAGGCATAGAATTAATTGCCACCACCAAACTACAAACCGAAATGGTTTATGAAATTGCAGCAGCCTATGGTTTGGATCTTGAAGAACCTACCCGTAGAGGCGAAGTGTTAGCCATCTTTGGTTTGTCTCTGGGTGCAGACGCAATAAAAACAGGCTTGACTATAGTTGAGATTCTTCCAGGGATAGGTGCTGTAGTCGGAGCCTCTACCAATGCTGCAATGCTTTATGTTCTGGGGCAAACCGCCTGTCGCTTCTACGAAGGCAAAGCCAACCATCTAGAATTAGGAGCGATGCAGCAAAAAACCGATTTAGATTGGCAGGTTGCCCTAAGACAGACAAAAATTATGGATCGTATCATCACCCACATGGTGAAGGTAAGCTATCCCGAACAGGATTGGGCAGAAATTCTCCCCAAAATTAGAGAAATCTCGCCATCTTCAGTGGATACAATTGCTGAAAATCTTCAACAGCCTCAAGATTTATCACTGTTGCTAAAACAGCTACTACCTGATTTTGCGCCCACAACTTTGAATAGATGTTATGACATTGCCAAGTCTACAGGAGAAATAACCTTGAGCGAACAGGAAATTTTGAGTCAGATTGCCACCAAATTCGATCTAGATATGTCTGCATTAGGCAGCAATAGTTAAATAAGTAGGTAAGGTAGTTAAATAGAAGATAATTAGCTGGCTATGGGAGATGGGGAGATGTTTGGATGTGATAAATTATTCTGCCTACCTACTTAGGAATAAGAATTAAATCTAAAACTCCAACCGATATGCTGCGATCGCCGTAGCTTTGCTATGAGTTTTTATACTCAATCTGTTCAATTTTTGCTGGTTTTTGAACCTTATTTCTAGTTGAGAGCAGCGCAATTTCACGAACTTAATAATTTGTTTTATATATTGTATATTTCCCAACATTTTAGATTTGCCAAACAGAGAAAAGCCGTTTATTATTAGTAGCAACGCCAACGAAATAATTAATAACCATAGATATACGTTAAATTAGGCGGTGCTAAAGTTTGTATGACTTAGCAATTTGAGCAAAGACAAAGTGGTGAAAAGTTGTCGTGCTTCACTAGTCTGGTTGATGACCATTAGATTGTGTAAGGGATAAGCCATCTTTCCTGCTTTGAGCTTAGTTTACCTACCATTAAGCTAACCGTATATTTTGTTGTTTATTAAGGTTGGTTGCTGAAGCGTCATTTTTTATGTTGACGGACACATTTACTTGGATATTTTCGAGTTATAAGTGCTTCCCTAGAAAGGGCAAACTTTACAATTACCGAGAAAAATAAACGCTCGTTTTGAGCATCAAATATCACCTTGTTTGAAGAGAGGATATTGAAGATTAAACTAGAAACATCTAAAGCAGACAATCAATATGCATATCAGCTCATCCCTACTTATTCCATTCATCGGCGGAGTCTATTTATTTGGCGTTCATATTTTACTTAGAATATGTCAACTAAAAAGTGCCAAGAATATACTTGATATATTTTGGAATAGATACTGCTAATTAGAAATAGTAAGACATAATAGTAAATTTCTAGATAATAAACTTCTTGCCTGTTGATGGTCAAGAACGTCTAGTTGTCTGGCGCGCTTAATTTGTGGATTTAGACCAAGGAAAACTAAAAAACGTTAGTTGCTCAAGTCTTCCATAAATAGTGAATCTAAGTTAAATTATTTTAGCCAGACCATAATACAGCTATTAATGTCATACCGATTTTATTCATCTTTTAGGCGATCGCGATTGACTATTTTATTGATAGTTGCGATCGCCTTTTCCTTGAGCATCGCACCCAGAGCGGTAACTCAAGAAGATCTTGCTATACCGACAGAAACCCCATCAGCTACTGTTCCTAGGGATGGACTGTATTTTGCTGATGTAGTAGTGAGAAATCGTCCTATATTTCAAATTGGTAGCTTGCCCGAAATTGATGCCAGTGCCAGAACAGCGATTATCAATCGCCGAATAAGCAGTTTGTTGACGCAAAACGAAACTCCAGAGCGAGTAGAAATTGCTCCTGACAACCCACGTAAAATTGCTACCCTAAGGGTTAATAATCGGATCATCATGACCGTTACCCAGCAGGATGCGGAGGATTTCGGTTTAACTACGGAAGAGTTGGCTGAAAGATGGGCTCAACAGTTAAATACCGCATTTGATAAACCTCCGTTGGCGATCGATGTTACTCAACGTCTCTACATTACGACTAGGGAGCTATTACGAGATATTGTTAATAATTTACCTTCACTGGTGGGGGCAATAATCGTGATTGCAATTACCTGGGGCGTTGCCAAAGCAGTTCGCTACATTGCTTATTCTTGGGCAAGACAAACCGAAGGTGATTCTAATACTGAACTCTTAATCGGCAGATTGAGTTACGGTGGGGTGTGGGTAGTCGGTTGTGTAATTGCTTTGGGAGTTATGGGACTAGACTTTGGCGCATTGCTGGGGGCGTTGGGACTTACCAGTGTGGCAATTGGTTTTAGTCTCAAAGATGTGTTAAGTAATTATATCTCTGGAGTGATCTTGCTGGCTGCCCGTCCTTTTAGAATCAACGATCAGGTGGTAATTGGCGATTATGAAGGTACGATTACCCAAATTCAGTTACGAGCCACGACGATGAAAACTTATGATGGCAGGGTAGTCTATATTCCCAATCAGGAAGTGTTTCAAGCCAGCATTATTAACAATACTGCTTCTTCCTTTCGTCGCAGTTCGGTTATGGTGGGCATCGACTATGGAGAAGATATCAGTCAAGCGATCGCCGTAATCAACCAGGTATTAAATAGCGTCGAACAAGTTGAAAGTCAACCAGCCCCAGATGTCTTGGTTAGTGAGTTGGCTGCGAGTACGGTCAACCTGGAAATTCGCTTTTGGGTAGACTCTCGCAGATCTGGCTTTTTAGCAACCACGTCTAAAGTAGCCCAGACAGTTAAAGAAGCATTGGAAGCTGCGGATATAGATATGCCAACCGATATTTACACCTTGATTGTTCGCGAAATGCCCCAAGAATTAATCTCAAAACAGGTTCAGATTAAAGAAAATTAGCTAGTATATCTATACTTGTAAAGCAGATTTGTCTTAAAAGTATATTTTTCTTTACTTAACTTAGCAATTAGTGATTTTTATTAATATTAGACGAAAACAGCTTAAGAATTTACTGCAATTGAAACTACAAATAATATTACTGCCACCAAAGATATACATCTTTTTCATGATGTTAAACAGAAGATCGCCGATTAATCTGTAGTTAATGTAGTCGATTAACGATCCGTAGCATGTCTGATTCAATTTTGGTGGTAGAAGATAACAGCGATCTTTCGTTGCTATTTCAATTAGTATTAGAGTCCGCAGGGTATCAAGTTGCCACCATAGATAATGGGCGAGATGCCCTGACTCAGATTGAAGAAATTGACCCCCAACTGATTGTCATGGATATCATGATGCCAGAAATCAGTGGTCTAGAAGTTGCCCGCCAAATTAAGGAAAGACCTGACTATCAGTCTTTGCCAATTTTGTTAGTCTCTGCCGTTGACCGCCTCAAAGAAGAACAGATCGCAGAAAGCAAAGCTGACGCTATTATTTATAAACCCTTCGATTTAGATTATCTAATTTCTAGAGTTGACCGTATGACTAGTGATTGTCTTGAGTCGAAGAACCAAAATCATTACTCAAAAATCGCTGTTAGCTGAAATCGCTACACCAAATTTATGGTTTTCCCTACCCAGATCAATTATTTTGTGTAAAGAAAAGTTTAATATTTTGTTACAATAGTTTACAGTAAACCTGAGAGTACTGCTTGGGATTAGCGACACAAAGCTTCACTGTTAATTGGCAATGTGGCTCTGTATTTTGCTCACCTACACTGTAGCTGAGACTCAAATACCTCTAATTGCTGTTTGATCAAAAATTGACGTGTTGTTTCTGCCAGAGAAGCATCAATTGTAATTAAATTTTTAATTCAGCTAACTGTAAATTATTGAAATATGAATACTAATTCAGAGGTTATATCTTGTCCTACTGTTGGACAGCTTGAAAGAACTATTTCCCAGAGAATAAGAACCTTATATCGCGATTGGTTTGGTCATCAGCCAAGCAAGGTGGAGTGTCATGTATTAAAGAACAAGATAGTTATATCTTTAGAGGATGTAATTACTCCAATCGAAAAGCTGCTGGTTGAAGCACAACCTTCTACTCTAGTCACCCAAGTACGTAGTTTTATAGACGAAACTATCAAAAATAGGATTAAGGAAGTGGTCGAAGAAATATCTCAAGTCAGCGTTACCAATTGTCTTTATAACACAGAGATGGATACAGGATATGCGGGAGCAATTATCATTTTAGCCGATTCTCCTCAAATCCGTACCAAATCTTCTCAAAAACGACGTAGGTAGTACATAGCATTTGCCAAAATCAAATATCACATAAAGAAGTAATGAAGCCTCTCAGCCCTGCCTTGTGGCGAGGACTGAGTATCTGGTAAGACACTCTTCTCGTATGAGACAGCTACTCGTATCCCAGAAAACCGTGCTTCTCGGTGAACAGCAGGACGGGGCGTATAAAGTGCGGAGGCAACCTCCGCACACAGCCCCTCGACTTTAGCCATACTGAACCTCTAACTCATTTCTGGCTAGAGCTAAAAAGAAACAAATATTTGGTTATGTATCGTTTTTCTGCTTGCTCCCTACTATTACTTATCAGGCGACACAAGGCTTATCAGTTACGAACTTTGCTACATCGGTCTTATATCTACCCTAATCAACCAGCTTTCTGTGTCTGGAGGGCAATAGTGCCTTTGCAACTGAAAGTAGTATACCACACAATGCCAACCCACTTCGCTTTCGCCCTAACTCAGCCTTGTTTCGCAGCGCATTCGCGCAGAGCGTCGCTAGACGGGACTTGAAAGCTTCGCTTTCTGCGACTGAGAGTGCGGGCTGATTGTCTGTACAAATCGAGTAACTGACAGCAGGATATTGTACATTTATTCTTTATTAGGGAATTTTTGAGTATGGTATCTAAAACAGTATTGAGTATTGTTAAGAGCGATCGCCCCTCTGATTGTTTAAGTTAGCTTCTAGCTGTTCGTCGCCAAAGAAATGAGGATAGGCAAGCTGATATTTATTAAAAGCTTGTTTGGCTCTGGTAATCAAATCCGTTTGATAGACAAACTCATCCCGTGCGTCTAGAGGATAACACTTGAGCTTGAATACGCTACCCCAAGGTTTTTCCTGCATTATTACCACAATAGGTAATTTAAGATGAGTATATTTACTAGTCTGGGCTACACGATAGAGGATTTTTTTAACAAAGTCAATATTAATATCGTGTGCGAAGTAAAATTCGGTGACTACCTGGGCTTCTAAAGCTCCTGCATTGGCGTTGGATACTGCTTCTGTCCAAATCTTATTATGAGGAATAGTCACTCGATTATCGTCTGGAGTTCGGATTCTAACCGAGCGGATGCCATAGCTTACAACCTCCCCATAATGATCGCCGATTTTAATGCGATCGCCCACTCCATAAGGAGATTCAAACAACCCCACGATTCCCGCGATAATCGAACTGACAAGATCTTTGAAGGCGAACCCCAACGCTACAGCTACCGTACCAGTTACCGCCAAGATATTTTCTTTAGACAAATTAAGAAACAAATTCATCAAAATTATCACGACGCTGGTTAAGATTACCATGCGTAAGAAAGGTAGAAACTGCTTCACTCGCAATCGCCACTCTTTAGCAATTTTTTCTGAAAGCCAAAGAATCACCCGATCCAAGATCTTCAAGATTAGATAGGTAGCCAGCAAAATAAATATCGCTTGAGCAACTTTACCCGTAGTAATTTTGGAAACAAGATCCTTTGTTTGTTCGGCTGTTTCCTTGGCTGCGTTTCCCGCAGATTCGGCAGCAGACTGAGCCAACCAGTAGAAATTATAATAAGTTAGATAATTCATTTATTATTGTGTTTAATTCCTGATTTTTTAGCGATCGAGCATTCTATCTAAGATGCTTTGAAGGAAGTGTCGGCGACCAATACAGCATTATTTATGTCAGATGTTCGTCAATTACAAAATTATTACCTGCTAAATTTCGCTTAATCTTAGGGTAATAAATTGGATTAATTTTAAGAGTTTGTCCGCGCTGTTCGATCGCACCCTCATGTCGTAGCACCTGAACTCTGGCTTGCACTTGCGATTCCGTATCGCCCAAACTTTCGGCTAAGGCTGATATAGTTAAGTCTCCATGCAGCAGCAAAGAATATAAAAGATATCGGTCGTCAGAATCCAACTCTGGTAGTTCGGGCAGTACTGGTGTTTGAGCAACTATACGATCTTGTTCTATATTTTGTTCTGGATCTGCTTCTTCGTAGCGCATTGACTTTAAAAAAGCCTGCACTGCTACGGTGCTGACCCCGTTAGAAATATCTGCTAGATGTTCAAAGTAGTGGGTTTGATTATCTTTATCTCCTTTTAAAAGCTTTCGATCAATGCTTGGATCGTCAAAAACAATGCCTAGATCGTTGATAATCGGTTCAAACCATTCGCGGAATCTTGCTGCCTCAATTTCAGGTAAGGCAAATACCTTTCCGCAATAAGCTTCAATGTTGCAAACTGAGTTTAAATATTCCCATCCCACCTGTCCTCCGCCGATAATCCAAAAGCGATCTGGCGAACCATTACATAATAGAGACTGTAGATATTCAATTCCTTTTAGACCTTCTAGGGAACGGAGAAAACACCAGCTAAGATTGGGAATTACTAATGCTTCTAACCTCTGTGGTTCTGATTCAAGATAGTATTTTAATTTAGATTCAATAGTTTCGACTTTGGTTGGTCTAGCGGAAAAGGGTAAAAGATTTAGCGGAATCTGCTTTTGTGAACTCCATTCCTCCAGCGTCTGCGACAAAATACGCGCTACGGCAACTACGGGACTACTCAAAATTACTACTGAATTATTGTTGTTATTGTTGTGAGGATCGGCGCGCCAACGGTCAAAAGCCTCATCCAAGGTAGAGACGATCGCCTCTCGATTTGCGGGGTTACTAGGCAAATTCTCAATCTTATCTACCAACTTTCGTCGCACATCTTCTGGTAGGTCAATTAGCGTTCGTTCTGGCTCTTGTGTTTCCTGGGAGTCTTTAGTGTATCGAGAAAATAAAAAACCACGACTATTCTGTAACCATTTTTTAAATCCTTTTAACATATCCAGCTTGTAACTTTTGTTACTGTATTAATTAGCATTATCGTTCAATATATTAAGTAATAGCTGGAGTGTAACTTTAGTTTGCGATACCAACCATTACTATGGTGTTGATAACGGCACGAAATATCTCCAAGCTTGCAAATATGAAGATAAAGTCAAAGCTTCAATAAATACATCTATCTACAGCAATAATACTTTTATCAAGTTCAGTTTTGTTTGCTATATAAAGCTGCAAAGTCTACTATATTTTATTTTATATTTATATCAAGTCCTGATAATTACTTTAAATAAAATATGCATTCATAAAGTTGAGTTCCCTCTCCTGATTGCCAGGCTTCGATCGCATATCCTCCCAAATCTCGATCAAATTCGCCAATTAATCCGAGTTCTCCCAAATCCCGAATTACCCGTACGGGACGAGCATAGTCGTAATAACGTTTAGCTTCCCAGGTGGCAATTCCAGCATCAAAGACGGCATTACTAAGAGTAAAAAACAATTGTGCATCCCGATCGAGAGTATGGTTATCTCTAGCCGAGACAAACTGCCCAAAAGTCATCCAAGTGCCAGGGGGAAACGAAGTTCCTGTTCCATCTTCCCAAAACTCCGCAACCAATTTTTGTTCATCGGTAAGGTTAGCACTAATCTCAACCAGGTCTTCGGCTTGTTTGATAAATGCTGGATTAATTATAGAACCGACCAAGCTGAGATCGATATTGACTGGCTTTTTGTTAGTTGTTAGTAAAAGTCCAAGGAGATTTTAAGAATAGAAAACGTGAGTTCGGGTTAAGCCAGAAACTATACGCAGTAATGTTTTGACAATTTTTTATTTTGTTTAACATTTTCCAATCATCTAGCTTTTAAAACCGCTAAAAGCTGATAGCTGATAGCTACCCCAACAAGTTAATATTTTGATCCTGAACTGGCGTTAAAAAAGGAGATCGCTCGGCTACTACGAAATAACAATACGGTACAAGCAATCGCCACTGCCAAATTTCTAGCCTTAAAACTCTATTACCACTCCAAAATTTTCTTCAGTAAGCTGTTCGGCATTGACATCAACCAAGATCGCGAATAAGTCGAGATAGAATCAAGAAGAACTAGAGAAGTTTTTCAAAGCACAAAAAAAGAGCCTAAAGCTTTTAGACTCTCGATAGTTATCCAAAATAATTTGAATTGTTTTTTGGAGACAAAATTGAGAATAAATTATCGTTAGCGTCTTTGCAAAATTGCTTTCATAACTGCTCTAGATTTTTCAATTTCTTCGGCAGAGGGTACAGTTTGCTGCCAACTCGAACGCTGGTTTAAATTTTCAACCCACTTGCTTACTTTAGAATATGGTTCTAAACTAATTCCTAAATTGGGGATTGCAGCCACGGCTGTTCCTGCAACGATATCGGCGTAGGTTAATTGTTCTCCCACAAAATAAAGTTTGTCCGACGCTAAATTATCTTCAAAATATTGTAATGCTGTTGCCATACTTTGTTTTGCCTGTACGATTTTTTGCTCTTCAACCGCCACGTCTAACATTTCTTTCATCAGCACAATAGAAGCAGGAGGAAGTTCATTTACCGTTACTAATTCAATCGTGCGAACCTTGGCAATATCTTCGGCATTGGTGGGCATAAAAGATGGTTCGGGATATTTCGCTTCGAGGTAATCCAAGATTGCTAGAGACTCAAAAACCCTGAAGTCGCGATCGACCAAAACAGGAATATGATGAAAAGGATTTAATTTTAAAAAGTCTGGTTGAAACTGATCGCCGTTGAGCTTTAATAATATTGGTTCAAACTCAATATTTTTCTCTAGCAGCGTTACCCAGACACGACGAGCATTGATGGAAAGACGCGAATAGTAAAATTTAATCATGATTAAAAATTCTTGGCATGACATTACTCAATCAGCAACGCCTTAGTCTTTAATATTCTGAGGATAGCGCACCATCGGAAACATGGAAGGAGAATTTCCTGTTTGAATTACACCAATAACCTCAAAACCATGTTTCTCATAGAAAGCTAGATTAGCGATGTTGGAAGACTCCAAATAAGCAAGTTGGTTATGACGATCGCAATGATTTAAGATCTGCTGCATTAGTGCCGAACCGTATCCTTTTTTTTGCTGGTTTAGTTCTACTCCTAAGATCGCCAAATACCAATGAGGTTCACTAGGATGAAAATAGCTCGTTTGTTCTAGCAAACTAAGCACTTGTGCCACGTTTTCTGTAGATATCGTCTTGTGGATCACGTCCACAACTGCATCCGTGTCTGGTTCAATTTGAGGAGGAAACCAAAAAGCAGCACCAGAATAAAGATCGGCATAATATACAGTTTGGGAGTCGAACGCTTTGCCACCAAAACTTTTAATAAAATTGGGAAAATTGGAGAGATATTCCTGGGGAGAAGGATACATCCAACGTGCTATCGGATCGGCACTAAAAGCAAGTACGACCGAATTAATAATATTTTCGAGAACAACTTGCTGTTGACTGGGATTCTCTAAAGTTAAAATATTCACGACTGATCTAAATCTTTCAAGGATTGTCAACTTTCTTCAATTGAACAAATAGCTTAAAATAGGCTTGGTTCGAGCTTTGATTGAGCTATCGATTCTAATTTTTATGAATACTGAGAAGGCGTGGGAAAAATATCATTGAGTAACCAATTTCCCACATCCCGTAGTTTGTAATCGACAGGATCGTGGAGGGTGAAAGTTCGCAGATCGCGCCAGTAGCGGTCAAATCCATAGCGCAGCGCAGTAGCTCTTGCCCCCGTGACTTCAAACATTTTAGTAGTAATATCCAAACCAACTTGGGCAGCAAATGCCTTGGCAGCAGATACGGAAACTGCAATGTCGCCTCGTTCTTCAAAGGTTAAACTGACTCCTTGTTGCCAACCCAGGTCGATTTTTTGGGCTGCTCTTTCTGCCAGGGCGATCGCAGCTTGTAATTGTGTCCAGAATTCGCCATAGTGATGCAGGATATAGGGATCTTTGGTGGCGCGATCGACTCCCGAACTCAGCCAAGGACGAGTATTAGTTGTGGTGTATGCTTTGGCTGCTGCTAAAGCACCTTCGGCAATTCCTAGATAGACAAAGGTTTTAGATAGTTGCGCTACCAAAAAGATCAGCGTCGGAAAAGCACTTTCAAACACTGGTGGAGGACCCAAAATTTCGGCTGGATTTACGTATACATTATTAAATGTATAGCTACCGCTAGCTGTGCGCCGTTGCCCCATATTGTGCCAATCATAATTATAGGTAATGCCCGCTCTGTCTTTTGGCAAAATAAAGGTAATGGGGTCATCTATGCTTTGGTGAACCGCAGCAATGACGTTAAGATCTCCTACTGCCACTCCCGTACCAAAACTTTTAATCCCGTTAACTAAAAAGCGATCGCCGTCTGGGGTAATCTTTAGTCGAGCATCTCTAGCATTAACTGCATTAGCCCAAAATAGGTTGTGTTCGCTAGTGAGACAATAAAGCTGTTCGGCTTGACCGATTCTACCAACTGCTTGACCCAAGTTTACTAAGACAACGTGATTCGTATAAAGCTGTCCTGTTGAACCATCTGCTGCGGACAAAGTTTGCACGACTTGATAAATTTCCGACCAACTTGCCCCTACTCCTCCATATTCTTGAGGAACAGCTAGCAACAGTAACCCAGATTCCTTGAGTAGCTGAATTTCCTCTTCTGGAAGTCCCCCCAGGCGATCTCGTTCCGCTGCACTATCGACTAAAACTTGAGCAACTTTGGCAGCAACTGCACGATAGTCTATATTTTTGTTTGATTGTATTGTCGATACCATAGATTTCACCTAAAATAATTTTTTCTCGACTGCTGCTTTACTTTTGATAGACAATGCCACGATATTTATACAAATCTGACTGCAAAGGACTCTGATAATTTGCTTGGCGTAGAGTGTAAGTCTGACCTAAAAATCTAGCAGTCATTATGGAACTATACCGAGAGATCTTTGACAAGTACGTCAATCGTTATCCACCCAATCTTTTTGCTGACTATCAGCCAGAAAACACCGCCGATGCTGCTCGCTATCTTGCAGATAAGTCTGTTTGGGAGCATGAGTAGGACAACTAAACTTTTATGAGTACTGGGAAGGGGTGGGAAACTAGATTCTTTTTTCGACCGTTCGGTTTAGTTCGTAAGTACTAGCTGCTACTTATACCTTTTCAGAGTTAAAGTCGTCAAAAGACCACCAAATACCAACATACTCAACAACAGAAAAGAAGATTTGGGTACTGATGTTTTTTCTAACTTATTTCTAGTTATAGTATCTGGGGCTAGTAATGCTCTTAAACCATCAGAATTATTGTCAAAGGGAAATCCGTCTTTTACCTTGTTTACATATTGGTCGAAAGAAGTGCTTTGAATAATATCAAATTGAGGTGCAGATGATACGAATAATTCTTTGTTTTCAGGTTTGACCTCTGGCGGGTTTGAAGGATCTTCAATCGGTTGCCCGACTGCCTGAAAATAATCAAAGGTTGTATCTGATTCCCAGATAAACACCATCCGCACTGGTTCATCTCCAACTGCCTCAAATCCATGTACTGTATTGGCTGGGACGTACAATAAGTCTCCTGGTTTAGTTACTATCGAATGTACATCAGATTTGGGAGCATTCTCTCCAGGTATCGAGTCCCCTGGATAAGTTTTATCTCCGACCCAAAACTTAACATTGCCGTCTGGAAGATAGAAATATTCATCGTAATCTTTATGTATATGTGGTGGTGGACCTGCGCCAACAGGAACTAAACCTTCTGATAGGGTATATTTTTCACCTCTTTTAAAAAAAGCAAACGCTTCGCCAGCAGGTCCCAAGATTAAAGGTGGATTTGGTTCGATTGAAAGCGTTGGAAATTCAAATGTCAATTCCGAATATGATTCAGGAACTTCAAATTCCAATGTATCGGATGATAAATGGTTTAAGAACTTTTCCTTAGCTTCGGAATCTCCAGTCTCAAAGCCGATGTTCATTTGCGTTACAGCTTTGTCGGTATGTACCATGTGTGATACAGCTTTGGTTTGTATCCCGACAATTAGGAACAAAGAGCTAGTGATACAGAATATAGTTTTTTGCATGTTGTAAATTTCTCTTAAATGGTTTGAATCTCTTAGGTTCAGCACGTTTGCTTCCCTAGCATCTTGGTAGATTGGAGCGATCGCCCTGTTTTTCAGACAATTATTTTTTACTTTTGATAGACAATGCCACGATATTTATATAAATCTGACTGCCGAGGACTTTGATAATTTGCTTGGCGTAGAGTGTAAGTCTGACCCAAAAATCTGGCAGTTATTTCCGTGGCGACTGTATTTACTAAATGATTTTTTGCTTGATATTTAGCACCGCGATAGCAAAACATAATTGTTCTCTCCTGTTAATTTACTTGTTTAGTAATTTAGTCACAGATAAAGAACAAGTCGGGATGCAATCGGGAAAATATGGAGAATTAGCAACAAGCTATGATGTTGAATATACTTACTAGTACTTACCTAAGATTCAGTCAAATCGATAATGGCATCGAAGTCATATTGAGCCAGCATTTGGGCGATTGCTTGAGCAACGTATTGTCGCTCGCGGGGAATTTGAGCAATTATTTGTTCGATCTGTTCGGCATCAACGGCGATCGCAGCTCGATTGAGTTTAGCTATTAATTCTGACGGAAGCAAGTTTAAATCTTTAGCTGAGATAGATTTCGTGCTTTCTCTAGCTATTTTATTTGCTTCAGCATTATGTTCTGCCTGATAAGTAAATTTTACTCCTAAATGCTGAGTTAATTTATCAACAATAACCCGTTCGGTAAACGGTTTGGCAACAAAATCATCACAACCAGCCTGAAGAATTTTTTCTCTTTGCTCTTCAAAGGCAGAAGTGGTCAGGGCAATAATTACTGTCTGCTTGAGATTTGACTGCTGTTTGATCTGCTTGGTAGCCTCATAACCATCCATCTGGGGCATTTTCATATCCATCCAGATCAAGTCGGGCTGCCAGTCTTGCCAAAGAGCGATCGCTTCAACACCATTAGCTGCCGTACGGGGTTTAGACCCAAAAGCTTGCAACAACCTGGTTAATGCCAGACGATTGGTTTCGTGGTCGTCAATCACTGCTATACGATAACTTGCTTGTCCTGGTGCCAGCTGCTTGATTTGTTTTGTAGAGGACAAATCTCTAGTAGGTGAATCTGCCAACTCTACTTGAATATCAAAAGCAAAAGTCGAACCTTCACCCAAGCTGCTAGTTGCCCGAATTGTACCGCCCATCAATTCAGCAAATTGGCGACTAATCGCCAACCCCAAACCCGTTCCCCCTTTAGATTGAATCCCGCTAGCGGTTTGCACAAAGGGATCGAATAGCTGGGGTAGTTCTTCTGGTGCAATTCCTCTCCCTGTATCGGCTATTTCAAAACAGAGTTGAGCTTTACCGTTTGCAGAATGCTCTGACGGACAAGTAAATGCTCGTAAAGTTACTCCTCCAGTTTGGGTAAACTTCACCGCATTGCTCAACAGGTTAATTAATAGCTGACGCAGTTTGCTTGCATCACTCACGATATATTGAGGTAAACGATCCGCCAGCAAGAACTGAAACCATAATCCTTTAGCTTCGGCTCGAATCTGAAACATCTCTCGAATAGTTTGCAACAGTCGATGCAGATCGAACGGTTCATTATTTAGAGCGATTTTTCCTGCCTCAATTTTAGACATCTCCAAGACATCATTGATCAGATTGAGCAGATGTTCTCCACTACGATTGATAATATCTAAAGACTCTTTCTGGGAGGTAGTGATCGTATCTTCTCGCGACATTAGCTGAGAGAAGCCCAAAATTGCGTTGAGAGGCGTTCGTAACTCGTGACTCATGTTAGCCAAAAATAAACTTTTGGCTCGGTTGGCTGCTTCAGCTTCTTGGGCTTTTAGCCGTAGTTGTTGGCTAGATTTTTCTAATTGTTTGCGGGAAGCAGATAGTTGCAGTGACAACCAATTAACTCCAATTAATAGCCCAAACACGGATATTATACCTACTATAAAGATCGCACTAGCCAGTTTACGGGCAGGAGCAAAGGCTTCTTCTCGATCTATTTCTACCAGCAACGCAATATCTTGTTCGTTTAGCCAACGATATACTCCTAATACAGAGTTGTTGGCATAATTGCGATACAGCCCATAACCACTCATGCCACTCATGGCTGCATTGATTCCTGGACTATCTATATTGTCGGATAAATCTTGCTCGGATTGGGATTTTCCAGCAATAAAGGTATTTTTGCTAATCAACGAACCCACCAAATAACTTTCCCCACTTTCTCCCAAACCCGTTTTTTCTCTGACAATGCGATCGATGCGATCGAGATCGAGATCGACTAAAATCATTCCCTGACGATTTGCTAAGGTTTTTGCCAAGGTAATGGCTGGTTTTCTGGTTATGGGGGATACATAGAATATGGGTGCAAAGTTTGCCCCCACTTCCACCTGTTCGACATAGGTAATATTTGCCAAGATTTCGTAATCTCCTTCTCGTTGTTGGTCGGTAGAAAGGATAATTTTATTACTGCGATCGAGGATAAATATTTCTCTCAAACTGGGCTTGATTTGATCTAGATTGGTTAAATATCGAGCAAGTACTCGATAAGCTTGTTGTTGTGCTGCAATATCTTGAGAATTTAATAAAATATCTAGATTGCTCTGTACATCTGGTGTTTGAGTCGTCTGAAGAAAGTCTCTTTGCCGATCCTCAAACCAACGAGTAATTTCTGCTTCCTTAAGAGTAGCTGCAACTTTGAGGCGATCGAATGCTGCCTGTTTTAAAGCTTCTCTAGCACGGAAATATGCCACTCCGCTAACTATCCCGACAGTAATTAATGCCAATAGTAGAAAGTAATTGGCGATCTTCGTAGTTAAAGATAACTGCGGTAATTTCATTGAAGAAACACGTTGGGATACAATTTAAGGCTATCTGAATTATATCTGGGGTTTAGATTAGTGATAGCGGTAGGAGATTATACTCAATCTCGACTTTTTCTCGATTGGGTTTTAAAGTGATTTATAGCTAAAACTATTTCTTTTTAAAACCGCACTCAATATGTCGTTTTACGACGGAGTAATCTGTGACTGAGAACAAATGACCAATAACGCTCTTCGCTTATGTCATCAAAGCTACTGGGTAAGCTAACCGAGTCTTATCGCAATCTTTCTCTACAGAATATTATTACCTTTCCTTTCTTGCTGCAAATTTTTGTTACAGTTGGTTTGGTGGGATATCTTTCTTGGCGCAACGGAGAACAAGCAGTTAATAATGTCACCAGCAAATTAAGAAGTGAGGTGACAACTGGTGTAGAACAACACCTGAAAGGATATCTGCAAACGCCTCATTTAATCGTTCAATTAAAGCAGAACAGCGTTGGCAATAAACAGTTGAACGTTGCCGATTTTCCCTCTACTCAACGGGATTTCTGGTCAACTATTCGCTTGTTTGATTCAGTACGAGCAATTTACGTAGGCAATGAGACAGGTAAGTTTATTTACACTAAAAGGGAACAGAATCGCTTTTATAGTCAGGAAGTAATTGATACACCCCTCCGTAAAACCTACATCTTAGATAGTCGCGGTCAAAAACAAGGGTTAGTTGAAACAAATGAATACGACCCCAGAATACGTCCGTGGTATGTTAATACCCTAAGAACCCAAAAAAATAACTGGAGTAAAATTTATACTTTTACTGGTGGAGAATTAGGAATTACCGCAGCAGGTTTATTAGAAGATAGACAAGGTGATATTCAAGGCATAGTAGGGGTAGACTTGATTTTGAGCGGAATCGGTCGCTTTTTAAGGAGTATCGAAATTAGCAAAAACGGACAGGTCTTTGTTCTCGAACGCAATGGTTATCTAGTCGCTACTTCTACTGATGAAGCACCGTTTATCTACAATCCTGTTACTAAAAAAGAACAACGTCTGCGGGCGATCGCCAGTCAGAATAGCTTAGTCAGAGCTACCACTAAACATATTACCGAGCATTTTAGCAGTCTATATCACGTAAATCGTCTCCAGCAACTTGAATTCAAACTAAATCAGCAAAACCAACTAGTGCAGGTCGTCCCCTATCAAGACAAATTTGGTTTAGACTGGCTAATTGTGGTGGTACTGCCAGAAGCGGATTTTATGGCAGAAATTGAGTCAAACACGCGTAATACTATTTTATTATGTTTCTTGGCCTTGGCGATCGCCACTATCCTGGGAATTTATACTTCTCGTAAGATTGCTCAACCGATCGCCAATCTTAGTCGGGTAACAAATATTATTGCTCGAAGTGCTAAAGAGCGGAACACCAGCACCAGCTTTTGTCCTCTAGTTCAAGCCAAAAATATCAAAGAATTGCAGCTGTTGGCAGAGTCATTTAACGAGATGGCAGTTCAATTAAAAGCAGCCTTCAGAGATCTAGAGAACTCTAATCAAACCCTAGAAAAGCGAGTCGCACAAAGGACAAAAGATTTAATAGTTGCTAAAGAAGTTGCCGAGATAGCCAATCGCACCAAAAGCGAATTTTTAGCCAACATGAGTCACGAATTACGCACCCCACTTCATGCCATTTTAGGTTTTACCCAAGTAGCCTTGCAGGATACTTCCCTCAAATTTCAGCAACAAGAAAATTTATTAACGGTCAAAAACAGTGGCGAACATTTACTAAGTCTAATCGACGGCATTTTGGAAATGTCTAATCTAGAAGCAGGTTCGCTCTCGTTGAACCTCAAACCCTGCGATTTAGATCTGCTGTTGAACAGTTTAAGCAAGATGTTCGAGTTGCGTAGCGAAGCACAGCCTTTATCGGATTCAGTCCCCTCTAGCAACCCTGGTTCAGGTTGCTCTCCCTCCAATTGGGGCTGGTCGCAGTCAACAATGAGTCTCACAATCGAGCGATCGCCCGAACTACCTCAGTACATCGAAACCGATCCTGTCAAACTCAAGCAAACTTTAATTAATCTGATTGAAAATAGTATTAAATTTACGCAACAAGGTGACGTTACTCTTAATCTGCAACTGGTAACAGAGGCTAACGAACAGAAAATTGCTTTTGCCATCAGCGATTCTGGACATGGTATTACGCCCTCAGAATTAGACTCAATCTTTGTTCCCTTTACTTGCAGTAAATACTCAATTCGAGAAGGTACTGGATTGGGATTAGCAATCTCTCAGCAATATGTACGCTTACTAGGTGGAGAAATTATCGTCAGTAGCCAACTCGGACAGGGTTCAATATATGAGTTTCAGATTCCCCTCAAAATAGTAGAACCTCCAGAAAGTTCTGCTGTCGAACACCCGCCACATAACATTGCTCTCCAGACACCTCAAACATTATCTGTTCCTACCCCAGCAATCAATCTATCTGAATTAGCAAATATGCCAACAGAATGGCTTGAGCAACTAGGGGAAGCTGCGATCGCAGTTGATGGCGATCTTATACTGCGCTCGATCTCACAAATACCTTCGGCACAGATTAATCTAGCTCAAGGCTTGACCAGAATGCTGAAAAACTTTGAATATGATGAGATGCTCGCCCTAGTCAATGCAGAATTAGGCAACCGAAAATTATAACGGCGATCGCGCCTTAGTTTTGGTAGACGGGGTTTATTTGTACATTTGAGAATTATTGGTTAAATTTGAAAAGTCTTCAAGTGCAAAATATTTATCAGCAAGCTTTTGGTAGATTTTTGCACGGTTAGTTGACATTGAACTAGTAACTTCAACCCAATGCAGATCGATCCTCAAAATTTTCTTCAAGATCTTGGATTAGTAGCCCAGGCAAAAGCAGATATTGCCAATTCTATGGTGGTAATTGTCGATTCTCTTGAAGAGGCAGAAAAAATCAACCAAAACAAGTCGGGAAAATTAGAATTAGAGAGAGAGATAGAAGATCTCAAAAAGGCAAGTAGCAACCTCAAACAAGGTGTATTTCGCCTTTTAGTATTGGGAGATATGAAACGAGGCAAAAGCACCTTCCTCAATGCTTTAATCGGTGAAAACATTTTACCGAGTGATGTCAATCCCTGTACCGCAATTTTGACTGTTCTACGCTACGGCACACAAAAGAAAGTTACGGTTTATTTTAACAATGACGAACCAGAAGAAATCGACTTCAAAATTTTTAAAACTCGCTATACTATCGATCCTGCCGAGGCAAAACGTTTAGAACAAGAAAAGAAACTAGCTTTTCCCCATGTCAGTCATGCCATTGTCGAATATCCCCTGTCTCTACTGGAAAAAGGGATTGAAATTGTTGATAGTCCTGGTTTAAACGACACGGAAGCCCGTAATGAATTATCTCTGGGATACATTAATAATTGTCATGCAATTTTGTTCGTTTTAAGGGCAACTCAACCCTGTACTTTGGGTGAACGTCGCTATTTGGAAAACTACATCAAAGATCGGGGAGTAACGGTTTTCTTTTTGATTAATGCTTGGGATCAGGTCAAAGAAAGCTTGATCGATCCAGACGATCCTGAAGAATTGGCGGAAGCAGAGTTCAAATTACATCGGGTATTTAAGTCTAACCTAGCCGAATATTGCCGAGTTGAAGACCGAGATCTATACGAAGAGCGGGTTTTTCCTGTCTGTTCCCTCATGGCGTTACGCAAACGAATCAAAGATAGCAATGCCTCCCTCGAAGGTACGGGTTTTCCCGAATTTTTGGGCGCATTAGACATCTTTTTGACCCAGGAAAGAGCGATCGCCGAACTGCGTCAAGCTAAAACTTTGACTAAACAAACTCAGATCCGGGTGAAAGAAGCCGTAGAACGCAGAATTCCCCTATTAGAGTCAGATATTGATCAATTAAAGGAAAAAATAGCCTCCGTTGCTCCTGAGTTTGAATTGCTCAACGAAATTTGTCAGGATTTTCAGCAGGAAATTAAGCGTATTGGCAAGGAAAAATCCGCAGCGATCGCCGATTCTTTTGGCGATTTTGTCATCAATTTGGGAAATACTTTTGAAACAGACTTTATGCGCTATCAACCTAGCCTCAACTTCCTCGACTTTCTTTCTTCAGGAAAACGCGAAATCTTTGAGAGAGAATTGACCAAGGCTTTTGAACAATACGTTAACGATAAACTTGCCGAATGGAGTCGCGGTGCAGAAAAAGAGATGGAATCTGCCTTTGCCAAACTATCACAGATTGCTACTATCTATGGCGGTAACTACACCGAAGTTACTAACCAGATTACCGAAAAACTCACGGGACAAAAAATTCCGCGCTTTAGTAGGCTGGATTCAGAAGATAATTCACCTTCTTGGGCAAAATGGGCAGCAGGTATATTTTCTTTAGCCAGAGGTAATTTAGCGGGTGTAGCGATGGCTGGAGCTGGGTTTGATTGGAAAAATATCATGCTCAACTTTGTTACCGTATATGGCGTGGGTACGGTGATTACTGCCATTACAGGACTGGTTTTAGGACCAATCGGATTTGCTCTATTAGGTTTGGGTATTGGCGTTTTTCAAGCCGATCAAGCCCGCAAAGAATTAGTCAAAGTAGCCCGTAAAGAGTTAGTCAAACATTTACCAAAAATAGCCGAGGAACAGTCTCCCAAGGTAGCCACTGCGATCGCCGAATGCTTTGAGGCTTATGAACGAGAAATAAGCACCAGAATGAACGAAGATATTCAGTTTCGACAAGCAGAATTAGATAATCTATTACAGCAGAAGCAGGCAGTAGAGATCGACCGTGGGGTAGAAATAGCCAGAATAGAACAGCTAGAGCAAAAGGTTAGTCAAGAGTCGGCTAAAATCGAAAACCTGTACCAAAGTTTTGCTCAGGCTATTGGTTCTTAGTGGCAAAATAAATAATCGATCAAAATTTTGGAGGTTTAAAGACTATCATCAAAAAAGGCAACAAAACCGACCGTAAAGCAATCATCTCAGCCATACTTGTTACCTTAATAATTATTAAAATATTTGGCAACTAACTTTTTTCTCGTAGCTGTTGGGTAAATTCCTCGCGATTAGCCAAAATAACAAAATAGTTATCCATACTAGTTAACTCAAACAACATTTTAATTTGCTCGTTGAGCGAACACAAATAAAATCGGACATTAGCAGCATCCAGAGTTTTTAAGGCTTTGACCAAAGCCCCCAAACCCGAACTGTCCATAAAGGTGACATCCTGAAAGTCAACTAAGATGGTATCTACGCCACTTTCTATACTTTGTTCAATCTGATGTTGAAAGTCCGTAGTCTTTGTGCCATCCAAAATCCCTTTGGGTTCAATTATTTGAACAACAGAATTCATATAGTAAATAAGTTGTTAAAATCGTAAGTACCAGTCAGTATAGCAAAATAAATAGAATATAACGAATGCCAACCGCTGCTAAAAATAATTTAAAAGGCGATTAATCCTAATTTTCTTAATTAAACTGAATTAAACTGAATTATCTAGTCGTTCTAATTAATTTCCTTGTGATTAGCTGGTTAGTCGTTAGTCGTTAGTCGTTAGTCGTTAGTAGAGCTAAGAAATATTTTGGTCAAGTCGATTATACCTTTGGGTTCTTTTGGGAATGAGTAAATGAGTATAAGTCTGAGAAAAATCTGGGTTATTAATTACTGTAGGTAATTTAATATATTTTTAAATTACGTTTTAACCGCATCTATCTAAAAAACTAAACTATTACTTAAACAAGTAGTTTTGAGCTAGCAATCATCGATAATTAGCTTTTGGTTGCCAAATTATTAGCCAGTTGTCGAAGCAACTAACTATTCCTAACTCGACACAGTTTATTTTGTTATTCTCAATAAAAGATTAATCTTTTTTCAGTTTCAAATAGAGGAATAATAAACTTAATGGAAGCGTATGATGCGATCGTGATCGGTGCTGGACACAATGGTCTAGTTTGTGCTGCATATTTATTAAATGCTGGTCATAGCGTTCTGTTACTCGAAAAACGTTCCGTTCCTGGCGGTGCTGCAACTACAGAAGAGGCTTTACCAGAAGAAGCTCCTGGATTCAAGTTTAATCTTTGTGCCATCGACCATGAATTTATTTTTCTTGGTCCAATTATTCAAGAGCTACAGCTTCATAAGTACGGTTTAAAGTATCTTACCTGCGATCCCCATACTTTTTGTCCCCATCCAGACGGGAGATATTTTTTGGCACATCAGTCTTTAGAACAAACCAGAACAGAGATCGCTCGTTACAGTGCCAGAGACGCGGATAAATATGTAGAGTTTGTTAACTATTGGTCAAAGTTGATGAGCGCGATCGCGCCGTTTTTTAACGCCCCTCCCCAATCTATTTTAGGTATTGCTGGAGGCTACAAGGGCAAAAATTTGGCTGACGTTCTAGCGATCGCAGGTTCTAAAGATAAGGCGTTGAACTTCATCCGCACGATGATTACTGCCCCTGAAGATTTGCTCAACGAGTATTTTGATACAGAATTAGTTAAAGCTCCCTTAGCCAGACTAGCTGCCGAAATTGGCGCACCTCCTTCCCAAAAAGGAATTACCGCAGGATTAATGATGCTGGCAATGCGTCACCACCCAGGTATGGCTCGACCCCAGGGAGGAACGGGGGCATTAACTCAGGCGTTGGTCAAACTAGTCACGGCAAAAGGGGGCAAAATTTTGACTGAACAAATGGTGAAAGAGGTAATTGTTGAAGATCGACGCGCCGTTGGGGTTAGGGTAGCTGGGGGCAAAGAATATCTCGCCAAGCAGGGAATAATTTCTAATATTGATGTCCGTAGGTTGTTTTTACAGTTAGTTGCTCCCGATGCCGTCGAGCCGAACCTTCGAGAGAAAGTAGACCGTCGCATTACCAACAACAACGAAACTATTCTCAAAATTGACTGTGCCTTATCCGAACCGCCCCGCTTCACCGCGTACGAACGAGAAGACCAAGAGCATTTAATCGGTACTGTCTTGATTGCTGATTCAGTAGCCCACGTCGAACAGGCGCATTCTTTAGCAACCATGGGAGAAATTCCCGATGCCAATCCCTCAATGTATCTCGATATTCCCTCAGTATTAGACCCAACTCTCGCCCCAGAAGGCAAGCACACTCTCTGGATTGAATTTTTTGCCCCGTATCAAATAGCAGGCAAAGCAGGGACGGGGCTACATGGTACTGGCTGGACAGATCAGCTAAAAAACCAGGTAGCCGACAAGGTAATTGATAAACTAGCCGACTATGCACCCAATATTAAAGACTCGATGATTGCTCGTCGGGTAGAAAGTCCCGCAGAACTGGGGGAAAGATTGGGGTCGTATAAGGGCAATTATTATCATCTGGATATGGGTTTAGATCAGATGATTTTCTTGCGTCCTCTACCAGAAATAGCCAACTACACTACGCCGATTAAAAACTTATATCTTACAGGGGCAGGAACTCATCCAGGTGGTTCAATTTCGGGAATGCCAGGACGCAACTGCGCCCGCGTATTTCTAAATCGACAACAGCCGTTAGCTAAGATACAGCAGTCAGTAAGTTCTACGTGGCGATCGCTTTTAGGTCTGAATTAAAATTTATATAGAATTTGCAGGTCGATGATAGCTTCAATTTGTTTTAGGGAACTATAGCTTTAGATAGTAACTTCTCTCTATATTGGTTTCTTGAATACAACTCAGGCTAACAATCAAAACGTAAATCTTCTTCTGATCGATCGCATTCCAGGCAGTTTGGATTTGCTCACTACTACACTTCATCGACATGGCTATCAAACTCGCCAGGTTAATAGTGGGGCAGAAGCTATTTCGATTGCTCTTTCTGGCTGGGCGGAATTGATTTTACTAAATATTATGCTGCCCAATACCAACCCTTATCAAGTATGTCAGCAACTTAAAGCCGACGCTCAAACCAGGGCGATTCCAGTTATATTTATCGGTGCTGCGGATATCTCTCAGATACAGCAGGCTTTTGCAGCTGGAGGTGTAGATTGTATTAGTCAATCCTGTGAATTTCAAGAAATTTTAGTTAGGATCGCTAACCAAATAGCGATTAAATCCAACAACAGCGAAATTATTCGGCAAAACGAGCAGCTAAAGCAACAGTTGCAGCTAGAAATCGATCGCCGTAAACAGGCACAAGATAGACTATTTAAAATATCCTTACAAGACCCAATTACTGGCTTTGGCAACCGCAATTCTCTAATCGCTCGGCTCAAGCAGGGTTTGAAAATTACAGAAAGACAGCCCGATTACTGTTTCGCGCTAATCTTACTAGAGTGCGATCGCTTTAAACACATCAAACACATCATCAGCCATATTGATAGTAATCAACTATTGATGACGATTGCCAATGCCATTGATTCTTGTCTGCCAGAATCTGCCCTACTTTATCGCCTAGAAGGTGAGGAATTTGGCATTTTTTTAGATAATATTCGGGAGATCAACTCGGCGATCGCCGTAGTGGAAAAAATTCAGCACAAATTAACTCTGCCTTTTAAAGTTAAACAACGTCAAATTTTAGTCAATGCCAATATTGGAATAGCGATCGGCAATCAAGATTATCAAGATCCAGATCGCCTATTCAATGATGCCGACCTTGCCATGCAGCAGGCGCGTTCTAGAAGCGGTCGCTATCAGATATTTGAGCCAGAAATGTATATTCAACTCCAAAAAGACACGGAGTTTTCTAATTATGAGATCGCACTCAAACAAGCAATCAAGCGTCAGGAATTTGTTAATTATTATCTACCAATAATATCTTTAAAAACACGGCAAACTGTAGAATTAGAAGCTTTGGTTCGTTGGCATCATCCCGAACAAGGAGTAATCTTACCCCAGGAATTTATCGATCCAGCAGAAAAAATGGGATTGATGAATGCTATTGGTAATTTAGTTTTAAGACAGGGTTGTCACCATATCAACCACTGGCAAAGTAGCTTTAAAGGTCGAGATAACTTAGGGATCTGTATTAACTTGTCTGCCAAACAGCTGTTTCATCCCAGCCTGCTTTCTAAGGTTGAGATGATTTTGAAAAAAAGCAAAATCCAGGGGCATCATCTAAAATTCGATCTTGGTGAAGCCGTAGTTATCGAGCATCCCAAATCTGCAATCAAGATTTTGCGAGAATTAAAAAAACGTCAGGTAAGACTTTGTTTGGATAATTTTGGAGTCGGTTATTCTTCTCTAACCTGTCTACATCGCTTTCAATTTGATGAATTAAAAATAGATCGTTCCCTAATTGCCCATATTGGTCAAGAAAATCCCAATTTAGAACAAGAGACCTCGGTGACTCTGTTACTCAAGCAAATTATGGAAATTGCCCACCAGATGAAAATGGATGTCACCGCAACAGGTATCGAAAATAATTATCAGCTAAATCTGCTGAGGAAATTAAAATGCGATCGCGGGCAAGGGTATCTAATTTCTCAATTGCTAGATCGAGATGCGGTAGAGCATTTTTTGCTTACCTAAACTGGCAATTAATCGTCATTATTCTTAACGCCTGTATTAACCACAAATTCGGGAACGAGGTCAGGTGCAATATTCGACTCAATAAATCCTCCCGAATGGTGTACTGGAGCTTCACCAGGGGCAAAATTGTTACTATCCAATTCTGCTTGAGGATCTCCTGAAGGCAGCCAGCCTAAAAACGGCAGAGGAAGTAGTGTGGAAAGATTAGTGATAATAACCAACAGCCAGAGTTTGTCAAAATTGCTTTCGGTTACTCCCAGCCAGGAAGTGAGTAGCGCACCAAATTCGTGGGATAATAAGCCCGATAAATTCCAAATAGACATCAATAGAGCAAACAAAGTCGCTTCTACCCCCTTAGGACAAATCCGCGCTGACAAGACCAAGACTGGCATCCAGGTAATCTGTCCGACAACGGTTAAAATCAAACTATCCCCCAGGCTAAACCAGCGATCGTCGATACCTAAAGCACGATTGGCATGGGTAACCAAGAGCAAAGTTGTCATCCCCAAAACGGCTGCGATCAAAGTACTCCAGCCTAAAATTTTCCGAAAAGGAACGGTTTTTAAATAGCGTTGGAAGAGAAAAATCCCAACCAAGGAAGCAAAGCTAGTTACCAGTCGTACTCTGCCCAAAAATTCTGGTTCAAATCCTAACTCATTGGTGCTGAAAAAGAAAAATGCGGAATCTGCCGTGGGTGTAGCCTGCCAGACAAACAAAAAGGCGATCGGCAGCCATACTTGTCTTTGCTTGATTGCCCCCCACAGCTGCTCGATTTGCTGTTTGACGGGAGAAATTTGTTCGGAGTTATCATCACCTGGAGTAATTTTGTCTTCGGCAATTAGCCAAGCTACTGCTGAGACGATGAGCGGAAAAGTAGCGGTGATTTCAAATACCTGGGCGTTGCTAAGATGCTGTAGCAATAATCCGCTAAAATATGCGGTCAATAATCCTCCTAGAGCGGAACTGCCCCATGATAAAGACTGTAGCGAACCCGCTCGCGATAAAGATTCTTCTCTGGCCCTTTCAACGATTAGAGAATCGACAATTACATCGCTAATGGCGACAGACAAAGAGGTTGAAAGAATTACTAAGGTTGCTGTCCAAGCATTATCGACTAGGGTAGCCAGAGCCAACCAAGAGGCAGTTCCCAATAAACCTGAAAAGATGAGATATGGTCGGCGACGATAGCCAAAAACAGGCAAACCATCGGAAATAAAGCCAAACAATGGTTTAATAATCCAAGGTATAGCTGAAATACCAGTTAAAACTGCAACTTCGGCAGGAGTTAAACCCAAATCGTCTTTGAGAAAAAAGCTTACCGCCAAGCGAGCCAATCCTAAGATCCCTTGCACAAAATAAACTGTGAGGATGGCTAACAATTCTGGCGTTGGCTTGTTGCCAAATAGAATTTTATCTTGTACTAGTTTTTTAAAGCCTTTGAACTCAAAGGAATCAGCAATCATGTATATTGTTAAAGTTTTATAACTATATTTTAATAATAAGCAATCATATCCCCAAAAATCCTCAGCTTCAAGACGGAGTTTTTTACTAAACATGAAAATTAGCCACAAATACTTAGCTAGCTTTGCTTTATTTATAGCTGCGATCGCCTTCCTCCTGACTAATTTTACCTATACTCCCCTGGCTCTGGCTCAAGACACCCCGTCTTACTATCGTGAAAAGGCTATTCATAATCCCGACGGTATTGGCAAATATTATATGAACCGAGAAATTGCCAGGGTAATGGGACATCAGGCAATGATGTGGCTGGAAAGAACGAGCAGACAAACAGAAGAAAAGCCCGAAACCACCGTAGCTAGGTTAGACCTCAAACCCGATGATGTGGTGGCGGATATTGGTGCGGGAACGGGCTATTTTAGCTTTCGTATGGCAGATCAAGTACCCCAGGGAAAAGTTTATGCGGTAGATATTCAGCCAGAGATGTTGGAGGCGATCGCTTTTCTCAAAGCAGAAAATAATATTACTAATGTCGAGACTGTTTTGGGAGCAGAAGACCAGCCCAACTTACCCCCAGAAAGCATTGACTTAGCTTTAATGGTAGATGCCTATCATGAATTTGCCTATCCTAGGGAAATGATGGAGGGAATAGTCAAGGCTTTAAAACCAGGAGCTAGAGTGGTCTTACTAGAATACCGTAAAGAAAACCCGATGATTATGATTAAACCCCTACATAAAATGACCCAAAAGCAAGTCAAAAAAGAGTTACAAGCCGTAGGATTAGAGTGGCAAGGAACCAAAGAATTTTTACCAGAACAGCATTTTTTGGTGTTTAGCAAACCTGTTTAATACACGACTTGAAAGGTTTCCAAATTAAAAGAGATTCAATTAAGCTCAAAAATACTCTGAGGGCATCATCACTCACGAAAAACGTAAAGATTTGTTTGGATTAATCGCTGCGATCGCCTAATCTGAAAAAATACCTTAACTTTACCCCTTGCGCTTATTGGTCAACCATACAATAAATATTAGTGAACAAAATGAGAACTACTACAGCACGGCAGCAAGATGAACGAACGTTGCATGATTCCTGTAATCAAAACCCTCAGAGATTATCAAGCCTATCGAATTAGTCCACAAGATACCAACCGCCTGGCGATTATCTTCGATCCGAGTACTGTCGATAATTCTTTGACTGTCTGTGTCGAAATTTTTGAAGTAGGTAGTGAGACTCCTCCCCACCGTCATAATTTTGCAGTGGAGATGTTTTTTATTCTTAAAGGCGAAGGAATTGCTGTCTGTGATGGGAAAGAAACTCTGTTGCATACTGGCGATAGCGTATTAATGCCCAAGACGGGGACTCATTATCTCAAAAATACGGGAGAGGAACGTTTATACGCCCTGTGTATGATGGTTCCAAATGAAGACTTTTCGGAACTAATTCGTAATGGGATACCTGCCAGCCTAGACGAGCAAGATTTAGAAGTATTGTCGCGGATAAATTGACTATCTGACCAAAACTACAAAAAATTAGGTTGCCTCTTCTCTATATCAATATCAATTTTGTTACTTATTTTAATGAGCAACTCTTGGTAAATACCTGAACTTTTCCCCTGTTTATTTCTGTAGCTTTACTAAATAATAGCGATCGATATACTTTAAATTGCAATTTTGTAACCACAGCATGAATGTTTGCTCAAATGTAATCTCTCGTTTTGGAGGATACAGCTATCAACTTGCTCATTCATTACAAAACTTTAACCCTTAATTTAGGCTGAGAAACTATCGTGGTATTCTCTATTTTAGGTGTAATTGGATAAAGTATTGGTCAATTTTGCTTTGGTTTATCAACTATAAGTTGTGAAAGGTAGTTACCGTTATGAACAATGAATCTGATTTTTTTGCTGAACTGAAATTTGCCCAATATTATCAGCTCAATAGTATTCCTGAAACCATCCTACTCATGGAGGCAGAGCATTCTATGACTTCAGCAAAGACAACCGTTGAATCAAAAGCTTCAGAACGAGCCGTTATTTTTGGCTTAGGCATGATTAGTACCTTGTTACTACTAAGCGGAATTCAACTACAGCGTTCTGTAAACATAATTCCAGACACGATAGAAACTACCCAAACCAGTCGAAAATCAAATTCTACTCCAAACATATCCTTCAGAAAATTTAGTCAGCAAAACCACCAAAAGCTAGGTCTTTCTAAGCGAACAATTGAAACTTTTGCCATTAAAAATTCAATTTCTCAGGGAAAATTTTGAGTAGTCTAGCAATATAACGTTTCTCCAATCGACGAAATACACCTAGATTAAGTTAGGGACTCGTTGAGGGACTCTAAAGAGTTTGTAGACCTATTAATTGAGATAATCTTGCTTCAGGTTGGAGACTTCTTCTCCACCACCAAGGTAGGCTTTTAACAAACTGATAAGCCAACCTGCCCATTTAGTATAATTTTTATTTTTAAACTGATTCCCCATACAAGATTATAAATCCTGTTGAACCCATGAGTTTTGCTGACCAGACTATCATCATAACAGGAGCTTCTAGTGGAATTGGTAAAGTTTTAGCTATCAAATTAGCACAACAAAGAGCAAATTTAGTATTGGCAGCGCGCAGTCAATCTGCTCTAGAAAAGACCGCATCCGAATGTATTAAAGCTGGTGGAAAAGCGGTTGTTGTCCCGACTGATGTTACCAATCAGAAAGCTTGTCAAAAGCTAATCGCAGAAAGCGTTACTGCTTTTGGGGAGATATCATGCTTGATCAACAATGCAGGGATTGGAATGTGGGCGAGATTTGACGAAATGGAAGATTTATCGATCTTTGAAGAGATAATGCGAGTCAACTATTTAGGTTCTGTTTACTGTTCTCATTACGCTCTACCCTATCTAAAACAATCTCGTGGATTACTAGTAGCAATTTCTTCTCTGACGGGTAAAACTGGCGTACCTACTCGCAGTGGCTATGCAGCCAGCAAACACGCCATGCAGGGCTTTTTTGATTCTTTGCGGATTGAATTGAAGGGTACGGGAGTCGATGTGTTAATTGTTTCTCCTGGGTTTGTCGCTACGGATATACGTCAGCATATTCTGGGTGCAGCAGGAAAATTTGTCAAAGCTACGCTGCCTGACGAACAAGAGAAAGCTATGTCTCCAGAAGTATGTGCCGATTTAATTGTCAAAGCCATGACTAAACGACAGCGGGAATTAGTTATGACGCTCAAAGGTAAGTTAGGCTTGTGGTTGAAACTATTAATGCCCAATCTAGTCGATCGCCTGGCTGCTCGCGCAGTTAGTTCACAAAAAATTAACGATTAAAATAATTGCGATATAGCTTATACAGTTCTCATTTCAATGAGTTATCTCAGGTTTGGATCAACAGTGAATTGGCATCGATGTTCGACAAACTATTGTAACTTGATTGTTTTTTCCTCACGTTTTTCTCACAATTTTGACATAGCTTTGGTATAGCTCAAAATAAGAGCTTTATTAGCCAATGCCCGAAACAATTATTTATTTACAGAGTTTGAGGAGATAGTTGTGATGATTGCAACCATGAAATCTCGATTCGCTTTAATATCTAACTCGATCCGAACTAAAATTAGGTTGAAGGCAACTACGTTTCCATAGCCTTCTATTGCAAAGTTTTATATCAATCCTAAATCTGGATAATCATGAATTTTTTCAACTCAGCATCTACTATTTCTAGGAGAGAAGCTGGAGATATTGCTGCACAGAACCAAGATGGTTCAGAATCTTCTTCAACAGAAGTAACGAAGCTCAATTCACCAGGGAGCAACCTCGTCTCAGTAACACCAAATTCAGCTTCCTTAAATACCGTAACTTCTATCGATCTTGCCACAACTCAGACTTCCCATTGGTCTCCTACTTTAAATCAACTTTTAGAAGAACCACCGCCCCGTTTTTCTCAGCTCGTTACTCTGGGGGCAATGAGTTTTTGTCTCGTATTTTTTGCTTGGTCGTGGTGGGGGAAAATTGACGAGGTGAGCAAAGCCCAAGGCAAACTAATTCCTCAAGGTAAAACTTATAAAGTCGAACCAGTAGAAATTGGTAAGGTTAAATATATCGCCGTCCGAGAAGCGCAAGAAGTCAAAGCAGGACAAACTTTAATCGAGTTGGATACCGAGCTAGTAACCAAAGAAGTTGCACGACTCGAACAGATGCTTCAAGCCTATCGATTTGAATTTGGTCAAAAACGAGCTTTGCGAGAACAACTAGCATTAGAAGCTAAAACTAGAGAGGATATTACTAATGCGGAAGTGTCCGCCCAACGCACGGCAATTTCCCTAGCTAAAGATAAAGTAGACACCCTTAGTCGTTTGTTAGCTCAAAAGCAAGGGGAAGTCACAGCCTATGCTGACAGGCAAATTAACTTAAGACCACTTTCCAACTTGGCGCGAGAACGTTTAAATCAACTAAACACCGAAATAGTCTCTCGTCAACAGCGTTTGGACAAGCTGGCAACCCTAGCTGAACAAGGGGCAGTATCTCAAGAATACGTTTTTCAAGTAGAACAATCTCTGCGTGAAGCCCAAAGACAAGTTACTCAAAGCCAACTCCAAGAAGTTACTACTGCTAACGAACAAATATTTCAATCGGATCGAGCTAGGGGAGAACTTGAGTCTCAGATTACAAGTAATCAGGGGGAATTGGCTACCACCCTAAAAGAGATTAAGATGCTAGAAGCAGAGTTAATTCAAAAACAAGCCGATGGGAAGAGAACTCAGCTAGAAACTCAACAAAAAATTGAGCAACTAGAATTTGAACTAGCTCAAATAGAAAGTAAAGTTGTCGATACCCAAAACTTATTATCCAGTGCCAAAGTTAAGCTGCAACAAAAATCGCTGAAAGCCCCCGTAGATGGTGTTGTCTTATCACTCAACGTGGATAATGCTGGTAAAGTCGTTCAAGCTGGTGAAACTGTAGTGGAAATAGCACCCATTGCAGCTCCCCTAATTCTTTCAGCAAGCATACTTAACTCTGAAGCAGGATTTATTGAGGAAGGGATGCCAGTACAGGTAAAATTGGATGCCTATCCCTACCAGTATTACGGTCTGATTTCTGGTGAAGTAACCCATCTTTCTGCCGATGCCAAAGACGATTCTCAATTAGGAGAAGTTTATCAGGTAGAAGTTGCACTAAAGCGGGACCATATTACTGAAAATCGACAAAAGATTAAGTTCAAAGCAGGTCAAACAGCTACCGCCGATATCGTAATTCGCCGTCGTCGCATTCTGGATGTTTGGCTAGAGCCGATTAAAAAATTACAGCAAGACGGAATGGAAATTTAAATGCTGTTATGTATAGCCGATGGAAAATGCCCAAAATTTTGCTGTCGAGAAAGCAGCAAGGGGTAACAATTTGTCGGGTCAGTCTTGATGTTTTGTCTTTATAACCCTAATTATTTGAGGAAATGTAATGTTATGAATCAGCACTTAGTGAATTCGGAAACTAAACTTGACGAAGTAATGGAATCTAGTAAATTCGATCGCATTGTCGCAGCAATTTTGGCGGGTAAGTATTCCTGGGCTTGTGTCTTGATGTTGCGCTTTGCTGGATATAATCCGCTACACTATATTCCCTATCGAACCTATAATCGCTTGATGAAAAGCCATGCTCAACAAAATGCTTCAGAGCGACCAGTGACAGATAGCTTGAGCCAACAAGATCGAGACTGCCTGGCAGTTAAGGCAGCAAAATCAGCTTCAAACAAATCTTCTTATCAAATTAACGATCTCAGTTACTTGGAAACTGTCTCGCGGGAAGAAAAACAGCTACATGGGGGTAATAGGACTTATCTATCTGATTGGGTTTTAGCTGAAGATGAGTTTGATTTTTCAGCGGTTCGTTTAGCTCTAGCAGCTTAGTTATCAGATTACGCTGCGATTGGCTACAGGCTCGCACAACAAGCAAATTTAAATAATCGGGAATTGGTAATTTTTTGAACTCGTTTGGCGATCGCTTTGCTCAGTCGAGAGTTTCAAGAAGATTTGTCGCGTCTTTCCTCTTGGTCTTTGGTCTAGTGATGTCCGAGTGTCTATGAGTTAGCACTCTTGTACTCTTGCAGCCTAATTAAACCAGGTTTTTTCTAGCAGGCGATCGCTTTTAACCTAACTTGGTTTTTTAGCTTTTTAAAATCTTACTAACTATCAATCGACACGACAGTAATAATTGCTACAAAAAACCTCGATATTGATTAGCTGGCTTTTTTTTCAAACTACGAGTAAGCCAGATTACCGCTATTAAATCCAACCAAATCGCTTAACCATTACCAAACAATAGAATTAAGCATGAATACACATCAAAATACTTCCGTTCAGTCTATTGCTGACGGGCAACACAAGCCTCCAAATCGAAACAAGCTCGATCTGCTGATTTTGCCCTTAGAGAAGCAATTAAAGATCGATGCTAAAAGTAAATTGTTTTTGCAACCTTTAATTCAATATTGGAAAATTTTAGAATTCGAGCTAGGAGATTTAATAGATGATATAGCTTCGACTAATTCGACCGAGTTTTTCTATCTAATTTGTCAGGGACGAGTACGACTGTTGAGTTGCGATCCAGAACTCCAGCGAGAAGTTCCCACGGGGTTACTCACTGAAGGAAACACTTTTGGTAGCGAACCCCTATTCGATCGCCAATACTTATCTTATCGGGCGATCGCAGCAGAAAGCAAAGTACGAGTTGCCAGAATTCCCCTGGAAAAATTACAGCTGGAGTCAGAGATTACTCCGCCGTACAACGACGGAGCCTGCTCTGACCGTTGGTCAATATCACCACAATTTCAACAACACTGGCGTAGGGAAACTCAAAAACGCCAGGGCTTAATCTTTTTTAAAACCCTGACTGCTCTGCGCTCTCTTTCCAGTCACAAACTACAGCAGCTTCTGCCCTATCTTGAAGAACGTCACCTTGCTGCGGGAACGACTCTAGCCGAGACTGATCTAGACCGCTGTTGGCTTTGTCAGGGGGAAATTGGCGACTGCTCGGTGAATATTGGTTCGGCTTGGGGATATCCCGATGCTATTGCCGATGATTGGGTAGCTCAAACAGATCTAAAGGTCTATCATCTACCCAAACAACATTGGGAAACCGTGTGTCGGCTCATTCCTTCTTTTGCCGATGTTTATACCAACGGTGGCGCAACAGCGGATAGTGAGGACGAAACCAACACTATAGTTTTTACCCCCCGCGATCGCCCAGAATCGATAATTACCGACCTTCAGACGCAGGTTTCACTCCCCACTACAGTTAAGCCCGATCCTCCCGAGATTGACTTTCCTCAACCAAAATTCAAGCAGACTTCATTTGGGCGACGCTATCCGTTTATCGGGCAACAAAGCTCCTCTGACTGTGGGGTTGCTTGCTTGGCAATGATTAGTCAGTATTGGGGCAAACGTTTTACGGTCAATTATCTCCGCAGGCTGGCAGGAATTGGACGTACTGGTATTTCCCTCAAAGGTTTAACCAAAGCAGCCGAAAACATCGGCTATCATGCTCGCCCCGTACGAGCTAGTCTAAACCGTCTGGCAGAACAGACCAACCCCTGGATTGCTCACTGGGAAGGCAATCATTACGCGGTCGTCTATTGGGTTAAGGGCGATCGCCTTTTGGTCGCCGATCCTGCTAAGGGAAAACGTATTTTATCTCGTCAAGAATTTCTCGTTGGCTGGACGGGATACGCTATCTTGCTCGATCCTACTGAGCGTCTCTATCAAACCCCCGATGAAAAACGTTCTTTGGGTAAATTTTTTAAGTTACTTTTACCCTATCGCAAACTAATCTGGCAAATTATCAGCCTGTCGATCTTGATTCAAGTTTTTGGGATTGTCTCCCCTCTATTTACCCAGATTATCCTCGACCAAATAGTCGTAAATAAAAGTCAAAGCACCCTAAATGTTTTTGTCATTGGAGCATTGTTGTTTGGTCTGTGGGGGATGGGTTTGTCGGCAACTCGTAACTATTTGCTGAGTTATTTTTCCAACCGAATTAACCTAACTATGGTTAGTAGTTTTATTAACCACACCATAACTTTACCTCTCAAGTTTTTTGAATCCCGTCGGGTGGGAGACATCACCACTAGGGTAGGAGAAAACTCCAAGATTCAGCGATTTTTATTGGGACAAGTTTTGTTGTCGTGGTTAAACTTCGTCACGGGCTTTGTCTATTTGGGGTTGATGCTCTATTACAACTGGAAACTGACTTTGCTGGTTTTAGGATTAATTCCGCCGATTATAATTTTGACTTTGGTAGCAACCCCCCTATTACGCAAGCTGTCGAGAGAAAGATTTAGCGCAGCAGCCGACCAAAATTCTTCTTTGGTGGAAATGATTTCGGGAATCGCCACGGTCAAATCAGTAGCAGCCGAAAAAGAAGTACGCTGGCGTTGGGAAGATTTGTTAACCCATCAGATCAACGTGCGCTTTAAAGGTCAAAAGCTGGCAATTAATTTGGGACTCCTCAGCGGACTGATCAACTCCATTGGAGGAACGGCTTTGTTGTGGTACGGTGCAACCTTAGTCATCCAAGACCAGCTAACTATCGGTCAGTTTGTGGCATTTAACATGATGAAGGGTCATATTATCAGTCCTGTAATTGCCTTGGTTGGTCTGTGGGACGAACTGCAAGAAGTCTTGATTTCCGTAGAAAGACTCAATGATGTCTTTGACACCGAACAAGAAGAATCCCCCACCAAGCAAATGCTCGTCCTCCCAGAATTACGGGGTGATGTCCGCTGCGAAAACGTCACTTTCCGCTATGACACGGAAGAAGAACGCAACGTACTGCAAAACATTTCGTTTACAGTCACCCCAGGACAAACTTTGGCTATAGTTGGTCGTAGTGGTTCGGGTAAAAGTACCCTAGTCAAATTATTACAGGGCTTATATTACCCGACTAACGGTCGAATCTGGATCGACGGTCACGATATCCAGCACGTCTCTCCCGTCTCATTGCGATCGCAAATAGGTGTTGTACCCCAAGACTGCTTTTTGTTTTCGGGAACGATCTTAGAAAACATCACCCTATACCGACCCGAATTTGATTTAGAACAGGCGATCGAGGCTGCCAAACTAGCGGAGGCTCATGGTTTTATTCAAGCCATGCCCTTGGGATATAATACCAAAGTCGGAGAACGGGGTTCGACCCTTTCTGGGGGACAAAGACAGCGAATTGCGATCGCTCGCGCCTTATTAGGAGAACCGCGAATTTTAATTTTAGACGAAGCAACTAGTTCTCTCGATACTGAATCAGAAAGCAGATTTCAGCATAACTTAGGGCGTATCAGTCAGGAATGTACGACTTTTATCATTGCCCATCGTTTTTCCACCGTGCGTAATGCAGACTGCATCCTCGTATTGGATCGAGGCATTGTTGTCGAACAAGGCATTCACGAAGAACTAATTGCTCAACACGGTCTTTATTACCATCTCGCCAAACAACAATTGGATATTTAGGAGTTAGGAGTTCGGGTACAGACGTTTTATGGAACGTCTGTACGGGAGTTTGGAGTTGTTGTCTAACCTCGCTTTGATTTAAAAAACTGCCATATTGGCAACCATAAGCAACTCTACTCTACTATCGTTAACGGTGTAGCGGATGTTTTTGAAGAACGTTATTGCATCAGGCATTGAGCCTGGATTGGTTCTAGTAACAACCAGAATTATTCTCGATCGCCAAATGAGGACAAATTAGTGCTGTAATACGCGACCAGATGACCAGATTTATCGAAAAATTAGGAGATATAATCTATGGCAACCTACACACCAGGAGCAACAATTACTGCAAGACGTGAAGCCAGTCAAGAAACAACTTCTAGAGAAAGCCTGCGAGATTCTTTGGCAACTACCGAAGGAGATGATGTATTAGAGGGAACTTTAGCTGAAGACATTATTCGCAGTGAGGAAGGCAACGATCTAATATCTGGTTTAGATGGAGATGACTTCCTTCAAGGAGAGGAAGGACAAGATACTTTAAATGGAGGAGTGGGAAACGACCTGATTTTTGGCGGTGATGACAATGATGAATTAGACGGGGGCATCGGTAATGATTCCCTATTTGGGAATGACGGTATGGATCAATTGTCTGGTGGCGATGGTGATGATTCTCTCAATGGCGGTAGAGATGACGATCTTCTCTTTGGTGGTAACGGTAATGATGAACTATATGCTGGTTTAGGAAACGATCTGCTGTTTGGCGGTGCTGACAATGATGTCCTCAATGGCAACCGAGGTGACGATCAGTTATCAGGAGGTACGGGGGATGACTCACTCAATGGGGTTGCAGGAAATGACCTCCTCTTAGGAGAAGACGGTAACGACGAACTTATGGGTGCGGGGGGATTTGATCAACTCAGTGGCGGTAACGACAACGATCTACTCGATGGAGGTACAGAAAATGACACTCTCTTTGGTGGTGCTGGTAATGATACTCTTACTGGTGGAAGTGGTGGAACGTCAACTGGAGAAATAGATATTTTAGTGGGGGAAGGAGAGGCAGATACATTTGTCTTGGGAGATGTGGACAATGTTTTTTATCTCGGAGATGGTGCAGCAGATTATGCTCTAATTCAAGACTTAGAGATTGGTGTGGATACAATTCAGCTTAATGCCAATAACCAGGAAGGCTATGATTTTGGGGTAGATGCTAGTGGCAACGCGCTAATTTTCTTTAATGATGATTTGATTGGTGCTGTCTTAGGAATAGATGCTGCTAGTCTCATAGCTGGAAATGTTTTTAGTTCGGCTAGTTGATATAGCGTTTTTTGTTGATTATTGATTATATTGATCGAGTTGCTGGTTACGAATATAAAAGTCCAGATTAAAAATTAATCTTTCTAAATTTTTGGCAAGCAAACGACCTGAACAAATAAGCTTCTTGCGTCTTCAAGCAAAGAAACTTGCTTTTTGATAACAATTATAAAAGTAATAAGAAGAATTTTCGATTTTTTAGTAGACCTTTATTTTTTACTCTTTAACCTTTAATCTTTTTTGAGTATGTCGCTGACTGTAAACGGTGATGTACAAGTAATTTGCTGGCATTAATTATCAACAAATATTTCTGCCAGTTTGGCAACATATTACTGACATTTATTTTTACTATTTATGGTAACGATAGTTTTAAATCGTTGCCATGAATTAATTATTGAAACCAAGGAGAAAAACCATGGGTGACATTAATTTTAATATTGAGAAAAATGTCGATCTCAACAAAAATGTTAATCTGCAAATCGACAAGAATGTTAACGCCAACGTAGACAATGAAGATCTGCTGGCTACTTCTGAAACTGATGCCGAAGCTTTTGGTGAAAATGCCTTAGCTGAAACTGATGCTTTTACTTACGTTAACAGCGAACCTGGAGAACCTGGCGAACCCGTACTCAATCCTGGTTCGATTGACGTTCTGGGTAATATCGACGACTTAGTTATCGGGGATGACGGAGATGACGATGACGAGTTAGCAGACACGATTGAGATCGTGTTTGACTCGGCGGGTGACCCCCCACCAGACGTAGATGATATCAACGGCTTTGGCTCGTTAGCTAGTTTGAGCGCACCACCACCTGGGCAGGATACGCCCCTACCAGATCCTCTGCTTTCTGTTACAGATTTAAATCTTACTCAGACAGGGGAGATTATCGAACCCCTGGTAGAAGGCCTATATACTAACGACGCCGATTGGGTAGTAAACTTCGGGGAAAGAACGCTTGACCTTGATGGTGATGGAACAGAAACTACCGACGAACTACTGTTTACTGTACCAGAAGGTAGCCTATTCTTGGCTGATTTCTCCCCTCCTGGTCCAGAGATTGAAGTCATCTTTGAAGGATTTGCAGCGGACAATCCAGGTTTCTTTACTTTTGATGGAGTGGATTATCCAACTACTGGTTTTGTTACCGAGTTTGAAAGTCTTCAAATTGGAGCAACTGGTGATTGGGCTTTCGAGGCTGCCAGTAATTTTGGTGGTGCTGTTCCGCCGATTCCTGGTGAAGGGGAAGCATTCTCTTATGGTGAATCTACTGCTGCTCTCGACCTCAATGGCGATGGTGGAAACCTGGTATAGCAGCCGATATAGAGATTCTACGGGACAACTTTCCAAAATCGCGATCGCTATTTGTCTATCAAGGGGTTTTCCAACAGGCAATTATTTGTTTGCCAGGCGATCGCCAGTATTATCAATCCAGTTCTCTGATAACCAGATAAATAAGCTAGGGTAATCAGACCTTCTTTAGATAATCAAAGAAACTCGCCAAAATGGCAACATCAATGTCTCAGAAGCGTTAAAAATACTGGATAATCCCCGATTAATTATATTTAGGCGGGTGAGATATGCTTGATCATGATAATTATGTTGACGTACTGGGCGATGTTGTTTTTTCCAACTATAGTCATGCTCCTTTAGCAACCGAGACCGATACCGACGCTCTTACTATAGTTGAAAGTGGTGAAACCATTGGCGGTGCTGAGGCGGAAGCTTTCTTTTATAACTCCGATCTATCTGGCTTGTTAACCGAAAGTAATGGCTATGGTCGAGAAATTTCAGAAGGAAGTGCTGCCAGTGATGCGCGAGTTGTTGCTAGTTTTGCGGTCGAAGAAGGTGACACTTTCTCCTTTGATTGGTTGGGAGATATTTTACTAGAGGCTAAGGAAATCGAAGCTCCTGAGGCTGAATATAGCCAAGGGGAGTTGAACGTTCAATTTCTGCTCCTAGACACTACCGATCTTGATAATATTGAGGTTGTGGACTACGCCGATCTTTGGGCGTATTTAGTCTCGTCCGAGCAAATTGGCGGTTTGGAGGTCTATTTTAGCCCTAATTTTAGCTTGAGCGATCGCGATCGCCACATCGATATTGATGGTAACAATGATGTCGATCTAATTTCCCATACAGCGCGGGGTACTTATGAGCGCGCTTTTGACCGCGATACCAATCTCACCCTCTTGATGGTCAATCAAAGTTCCGTGGAATGGTTGGCAGATTCTCAAATTGGTAATTTGGGTGCGGATTTTGTCTATGGTACACTTTGGGACGACACTTGGTTTGGAACACGAGAAGACGACAGGTTTTATGCCAGTTTGGGGGACGACGTTATCTTTGCTAAGAATGGTAATGATCTTCTGCTAGCTGGATATGGGGACGATCTTGTTTTTGGAGGTAACGGTGATGATACCCTTGAGGGTGGCTATGGCAATGATACCTTAAATGCTAGCAATGGGGACGATCTCCTCGAAGGTGGTACTGGAGACGATTTGTTAAACGGTAGTAACGGTGATGACTTACTCAGAGGAGGTGTGGGCAACGATCTATTAAACGGTAGTAACGGTGAAGATCTTCTTCATGGTGGTAGGGGGAATGATACCCTCACAGGAGGCTTTAACGCAGATCGCTTTTCCTACAATGGAGCTTTAGAATTTGCTGAGATCGGAAAAGATGTAATTACTGACTTTGAAGTTGATCGAGATAAAATTGTTCTCAGCCAGACAACCTTTGTTGCTCTTACTAGCACTACGGGTGAATCAATAAGTGCTACTGAATTTGAAGTAGTAGCTACCGATTCGCTTGCTGGGGTAAGCGAGGCTGTTATTACCTACAGTAGTGATACTGGTAATTTATTTTATAATCAAAACGGTTTTGACAGTGGATTTGGCTTGGGAGGACAGTTTGCCACTTTGCAAAACATTCCAATCATCAGTGCTGCTGACTTTACGGTTATATAAGAGTTCGGACTTACTACTCCCTACTCCCTACTCCCTACTCCCTACTCCCTACTCACTACTTAAGCGAAGCGTTACTAATTAATGGTTGTGAACTAGGGAATCAAACTCGCTTTCGAGCCACTTTTTAAACAGACGCTCGATAATGTATTGATGTCTTTCGGGAGTTAATTCGGCGGGAATAAATTTTTCGACCATCAAAAGATGATATTCTTCTACTTGTCCTTGTGGGATGGCGATCGGTTCGATAACTTGTTTGATGCTAGCATTCCCAATAGCTTCGGCAAGGCGTGGGGGCAAGTTCCAACGACCAATTTTTCCTTTGTAACCACAATGATATCTGCGTTGTTCGTCAAGATCGTAGAGATGAGCAGCTTGATAAAAACTAATTTCTTCTTCTTCTATTTGATAGTAAATTTCTTGAGCTAGTTGACGATCTAGGACAACAATTTGATAGAGAACAAACTGGTCAAAATCCAAACGATTTTGCGCAAAATACGGCTCTACCTCTTTTTCAAACAGGTGTTTGGCTAATTTTTGCGCTAGCAGACGATTGATAATTCCCGCTTCCCATTCCTGGGGAGTTACCATTTCTTCTTTCAGCCAGGCGAAAGTATCGTTGGCGTTTTCTAGGCGTTTTTGGTGACGAATGTTGTCTGCTTCGGTTTGAATTTCTTCTGGCGCGATCGCAATCTGATGTTTTTTAGCAGCTGATTCAATTATTTTTTGATAAAGAATTTTCTTACAAATTCCCTTTAAGAGCATTTCTTGTTTAAGAAAATTTATAATCTCTTCTGATTCGATTGGTATTACCCAGGAATTAATCATGACAAACTTTATGCTTGGAAAACATATATTTCGATATTTTTCAATCGTACTAAGACAATTACCAAGATAATTTAGATAATAAATTTGCTGAAAGCTTGTTAATTGTTTAAGCCTCCAGCAAGTTTATCTCAATACCGTTTTCAATTGTTGTCTCAGACAGATTTTGTTGTAAAAGCAAAAGTGAACAATTGTGCTATTAATTAGCTTACTATTACTCTGAAACTATAAATCAAATTAAGGTAAAGTTTCAGGATCGATTGAAGTATTAGTACCTAATATTAGCCAATTAAGCAGGTGTTACTCCATTGTCAACACCTGGATTCAAGTCCAGAGCAGCAGTAGATTCACTGTAAGAGAATGCTTCTTGTTCGGTAACGTAAGTATAAGCATCGGTTTCAGCTAAAGCATAAATACCAAAGGCTTCCGCGTCAGCTTCAGCAGTAGCTAACTGATCGGGATTATTTACGTTTACGTCAACAACTTTGTCAATATCGAGGGTAACTACCTTATTAAGATTAACGTCTTTAGCAATGTTGAAAGCAATATCACCACCACCAGCAAGTGCGTTTCCAGTTTCGGTACTAACAACTTCTAGATAATTAAGATTGGAAATTTTCATCTATCTTCTCCTTGTCAAAGAATTATGCTTACAACAACCTTTATTTGTTGTTACTAACAAGTGTAGAAATAAATTTAAGATCAATGTTGCCATTTTGGCAGATATTTTTGTTGGGGAATTAATCGTGGTTGAATCGTAATTCTTTGAGTAAAAGAGTTCAAACCAGGCTATTTATTGTTAAGAATATATAGATCGACTTGACTTTTTTGATGACAATGCGATCGCTTTACTAGGCGTTGCCAAATTGTAATGGCATGAGACATTTTTTGGTCTTTTCCCAGATCCGCTTTCTTTTAAAAACTAAGAGTTACAAACCGTAGTTCTTTGTACAATATCACTCGTTCGGCAACGCTCATCAGGACACCCCAACCTGCGCTATGCTGTTTCTAATAAGGTTTGAGAGTTTTATGTTATTTCAAAACCGTACTGATGCAGGGGCAAAGCTAGCCAGCAACTTGAGCGACTATGCCAATCGCTCTGATGTAGTAGTTGTTGGTTTGCCTAGAGGTGGCGTTCCCGTAGCCTTTATTGTAGCTGAAGAGTTAAACCTGAGCTTTAACATTTTGATGGTGCGTAAGCTAGGGATGCCTGGGAATCGCGAGCTAGCTATAGGTGCGATCGCTTCTGGAGGGATTCAATTGTTTAATAAATTCGCGCAGCAAAAAGACTTATCACCAAAACTAATTAAGCAGATTGTCCTTCAAGAACAGCAAGAATTAGAGCGACGAGAACGCATCTATCTAAACAACGATCGCTCTTTGTTAGACGTAGAGTCACAAACTGTAATTATAGTTGACGACGGTTTGGCTACTGGCACGACTATGCTGGCAGCCATCGAGGCTTTGCAACAACAACAACCCAAGCAAATTGTTGTCGCCGTACCGATTGGAAGCAAAAAAACCTGCGAACAACTAGCTCAGCGAGTAGATCGGGTTGTCTGTTTAGAACATCCCGAACCTTTCAAAGCGGTGGGCAATTGGTATCAAAGTTTTCCTCAACTAAGCGATCGAGAGGTCTGTTTTTGGCTTACCGAAGCTTCCGAGAAGCGAACTAAACCGTCTCGATATTTGAGGTAGCTCTGAAGATGATATAAAATCACTTTGAAATATTTCAGATTAACCACCTTAGTTTGACTTGCAAGTTGTTGTTATTCTAGTAGATATAGGCGTAAGAGAAGATACCGTTTAGTTAACCTCAAACCTTGACCATATTTAACTTGCTACTGCGATGGCGAAGCCGAGTCCTTGACCGAAGGGAATCCTTGACGCGAAGCTAACCCTAAAGGGTACCCCTGTTAAGGTGAACGTTTGTACTGCTTATGTTGTTGTAAAAGACGAGCAGTAGAGCGATGAGGATGTTTGGGGTCATAAGTCGGTTTTGGTTTTTTCTTTTTTTGTTGTCTAGGAGAAGAACAAAACC
>JADEXJ010000059.1 GCA_015207195.1 Pleurocapsales cyanobacterium LEGE 10410 | reverse complement strand
CAGCCGTAGGTATGCCAGCAATGTGAAACAAGTCTTTGACCCCCAAACGCAAACCGCTCAGGCTACCCGAATGAGTTTGAGAATCGCAAATATAGACAAATTCAGGGCTTTTAATAGTCATGATGAACGATGTAGCAAAAAGTTCCAAACGTTTTTTCCGATTGTCCCATGCTTATTAATAATATAAATCAATTACCAAATCGTGCATCTAAAAACTATTTCAAACAGACAGATTATTCTAGCAATTTTTATAATTTCCTATTCTTGAGATTAAATAACTCCTTTAAATTCCTTGCATTTTGTATTTAGTAATTTATTGCTTCGATGTTAATTATGGCAACAGTAGCAACGACATTCTGCTAAGTAAAATCTATTTTTAGAAAAATACAAAATTGATACTCAAGTAGAATTAGAACGACCTATACTACTATTGATTATAATACTCAACAAGCGATCACTTCTTATTTGTTTCGCAACGTTTTATTGATTTATCTTACTTTTAAAACCAAATTACTGTAGTGCTAACTGTTTTTTGCTGCGTTTAAAGCCGATATTAAACAATAAATAACTTTTCCATAATATTAGAGTGCAAAACTAAATAGCCGTCAGAATTATAGATTTTGCCTGGAAATAATTCTGCTAAAAAGACAACTTTTTAGTTGTCAAAAATAGACTTATTAAAGTTATTAAAAACTGGAAAAGAGGATTGAAAATGACAAGTACTGAAGAAACTACTTATGCTGAAGCAGAATTAAGCGACGCTATTCCCGAAGCAGAATTAAAAGCAGAAGGCATAATCGACGCTAGTTCCGAAGGCGAAAGCGAAGCAGAAGCAGAAACGACCACCGAAGTTGAAGTCACTCCCGAATCAGAAACTACTTTAGCTCAAGTCGATTCAGGAACTACTAGTGTTTTTCTCGATTTACCAACATTAGAGTCAGCAGCAGGAATTACCTTAGTTGAGGCAGATAGCGAAGGAACACCTTTCTCCGAAGACTTCCAAGTAGGTTTTCCTATTGTCGAAAGTACTTATTTTACCTATGAAGTCGATCCTTTTGCCCCAGTAAGCGGTTCGATTGAACACTCAGGAACAATTACTCTGGGTTTAGATGACGCTGAAGTTACTGTAGGCGATTTCTCGATTGGTTACGCTCCAGAGAGAGTTTCCGAAACAGCAAGTGGCTTTTTCGTGGCTGATACTACTGAAGATGACCTTGAGTTAGAAATTTTGTTTGATGTCGGCACGACCGGTAGCGTCAGCTCTGATGCTGAATCGTTAGAAATTGCTGAGGCAGATTTGTTGGTTGCCCCAGAATTTGCCGAAGCTTTAGAGGCTGCGGAACTTGCTGGTGCAGACGTTGGTGATACTCGGATTGATGCTTCTGCCATTGAACCCGAAATAACTATTGGCGAAACTACTGCGCTGATTCCCCAAGCGGGCAGCTCCTACGAGCCTGAAGATTTGCAGGACGGCGGTAGTGGCGATACGGATTTTCCTTATGGTGATTTTAAAGCTTTGGCAACTGTGGGTGAAATCGATCCCAACAATGGTCTCGCTCTGACAGGCTATCCAGACGGTAATGCAGCTTGGCTGCTAGACGATGACACCGTGCGCGTGGCATATCAGTCAGAGTCATACGCGACTTTAAGCAGCTCTGAAGGTGAGACTTACCCCTGGGTGATGGAGAGCGGAGCGACCTTCACTGGTTCCCAAGTCCACACCATCGACTACGATCGCGCTGCCTTTGCAGATTTCCTTAATAACGATGCTGCTGCTAGTGAAATGGTCGAAGGATCGGGACACTTATTCAACACTGTTTACAACGTTTTTGGTGAAGAAGTAACTGGCAAGAACTATGACGCTTCCGACTTGGGTGCTAAGTGGGGTAATCAAACCCTAGCCGACGGAACGGTAGTTGAGTTCAACGAAGATCAGCAGCTCTCTTTTGCTGACTGGTTCTTCCATTCCTTCTGTGGTGCTTACTACGAAGAAGCCAACAAGTATGGTGAGGGCATCGGCTTTGAAGATAATCTCTGGCTGATGGGCGAAGAGTGGAACATAGGGGAACTCTATGAGGAAGCAGCTTTAGAAGCTGGCATGACTGAAGAGGAAGCGCGCTTGTCCCCAGGAGCAGATTTCTTTACCGAGACTATGGGTCTAGCCTCTATGGTCGTAGATGTCGAAAACAAGACGGCTTATACAGTACCTGCGTTGGGTCAGTCTGGTTATGAAAAACTCCTACCGATCAACTCTGGTCACGAAGACTATGTTGTACTCGTAGCAGCGGGCTATAACCTTGAGGTTGAGCCATCACCAATGAAAATCTACATTGGTAAGAAAGGCGTAGATGCTGATGGTAATCCCCTTTCCGAGGATGCCAACGAGCGTGATTCTTTCTTAGGTCGTAACGGTCTACTCTACGGTCAGCTATACGGGATGGCAGCAGCTAATGAAACCCTCGCCGAACTAGGAATCGAGGAAATAGATGCGGATGCCTTCATGCTGGATGAGTACGCCGTTGATGCTGACGCTCCCGAAAACTTTAGCGTACGCTATACACCTACTAGCTACCAGTGGGATGGCTTTGATACTCCAGAGAATGCTGATGAAACAGAAGTATTCTTGTGGGAGCAAGACGGCGACACCCTAGAGGATGGAACTGTTGAAGCGAACGAGCAGCCAGACGGCTACACCTTCTTCAACGGCGATAGCAAAACCGAGCATCCAGCAGTAGATCCAGATCCTACCAAGCATCGCTATGTGCAAAACTTGACAGTGCCTAGCGCGCAATTGGGTATTGATTTCGTCGATATCGTTAACGAGCTAGAGAACAACGATGCTGATGGTAACGGTCTGCCTGATTACCTTTCCGCAGATGTTACTCGTACCCTAGCTGGTGTGGACGGTGCGCTAACTCTAGAGACTGGTGGTAAGGGTAAAGGTCACATTGGTCCAAACAATCCTGATGGCACTCGAACCCACGCGACTCATTTAGAAGTTGACGAGGCTCGCATGGATCAACCCGACGGTTTGCAGTGGGTCAAGGCTTCTGACGGTGACTACCTAATTGTGGATGAAGATTCGGGTAATGACTATGGCGAGCGCAAGTATGTTCTACCGATCGATAGTGAGACTCTGGAACTAGTAGAAGAAGGTACTGGTTATTACATAGCTTCGGCTGGTGGTTCTCTCAATCCCCGTGCGATCGCTGAAGTGGCTGCGATTCCCGACACCTTTACGCGAGCTACTAGCTCTGAATTTTCAGGCTCTTGGAACGTGACTCACTTAGTGGCGCAGAAGGAAGACGGCAGTTTCTATACTCAAGAAGAGCTTGCTGGAACTGGCGCGCAAGAGGTTATCGAACAATACTCTATTAATGAGCAGACAATGCTCGGTGTGTTACAACACCGTGGTGAATCTGATGGCGTAATTAGAGATCGTCAGGGAGACCAAGGCGGTCAGATTTTCCTATTCAACGTGGAAGATCTTCCTGTAGGAAATGGAGAACATGACGTTGTTGCCCTTCTAGGAGAAGATGGTGTCAATGTTGAAGTTAATGCCGAAGTTGATGCTGGTTTTGCCAACGTTGGTGGTTTCTACCAAGCTATTGATAAAGCAGGAACAGTTGTCGATCCGATGACTGGTGAAGAAGTTGCTGTAGGTGATGAGGGTTACGAAGCTGCTGCGACCGCTAACAGTGTCGTCGAGATCGGCGATGGTGAAACAGCAACCTTAGAACTCGCAGGTGATTTTGTTTACGTACCTTATCTCCTAGCTGATGGAACGCAATTCTTCTCGGCATATGCAGGGGCGAATCCTCAAGGAATAGACCACGTACAGTCTATGGGTGAGAATACCTTCGGCTTTGAAGATTTAGTCGGCGGTGGCGATGGCGACTTTGATGATTTTGTCGTTAGCTACGAGATGGTTTAATCTGCCGTAGGCTAGACCACAGAGATCTTTTTCAGCTAAATATATTGGAAGACGGGATAAAACCCGTCTTTTTTTAGTAAGAGCGATCGCCTTACCAAATTACAGAAGATCTATGAATAATTAATATTTCTCCTAATTAATCTTAGTTAATATCCGTACAATAAATAATCATCTCATAGTCTCAGAGGACAACAATGCAAACCGCAACCGCACCTCAAAACAATCTGCAAACAACTACCAACGGCTTACCTAACATCTGTGGTTGGGAATCAGAAATTGCGACTGTAGTGAACCGCGATCGCCTTATATTTTCTCCTCACAGTAAAATAAATATCGCCGAGGTAAATGCTGGCTTTGCTTGCGCTCTTCATATGCACCAACCCACTATTCCCGCAGGCGCAAATGGCGAATTAATCAATAATCTCCAGCATATGTTTGAACATCCCAACGATGGCGATAATCATAACGCGGGGGTATTTGCCTGGTGTTATAGTCGCATGGGTGACTGGATTCCCGAACTGGTAGCCAATGGTTGCAGCCCTAGAATCATGCTGGATTATTCGGGCAATCTTCTTTGGGGTTTGCAGCAGATGGGACGTAACGATGTTTTGGATAACCTGAAAAAAATTACCTGTGATTCTCAGTATCAGCCCTATGTCGAGTGGTTGGGAACGATGTGGAGTCATGCAGTTATTCCTTCTACTCCGATTCCCGACCTCAAGCTACATATTCAGGCTTGGCAACATTACTTTGCTGTGATCTTTGGTTACGATGCCTTAGCGCGAGTTAAAGGCTTTTCTCCTCCAGAAATGCACCTGCCTAATAACCCCGATCCCCTCTATGAATATATCAAAGCCCTCAAGGAGTGTGGTTATCGCTGGCTACTGGTACAGGAACATTCTGTAGAAAGATTAGACGGTTCGGGTTTGCACCACGACGATAAATATATCCCTAATCGTTTGGTTGCCCGTAACTCTCATGGAGAAACTATTAGCATCACCGCCTTGATTAAAACCCAAGGTTCGGATACCAAACTCGTCGCCCAGATGCAGCCCTATCACGAAGCAAAAGGCAGAAGAAAACAGCAAATTGGCGATGTTTCTGTACCCAGTTGCGTTACGCAAATTGCCGATGGCGAGAATGGCGGTGTGATGATGAATGAATATGCCCGCGATTTCAAACCTGTCTGGTACGAACTAAAAGACAATAGCAGTGTTGTGGGGTTAAACGGTACTGAATATATCGAACTAATCGAAGCTGCGGGAGTCAACCCCGAACACTATCCTGTCTGTCAGGCTGTCGGACAGCACAAAATTTGGCAGCGGGTAGATCCAGATACGGCTACACCCGAAAAAGTACGAGACGCGATCGCCCATTTACAAGAGACAGACCATCAGTTTCACATGGATGGGGCATCTTGGACGGACGATCTCAGTTGGGTAAAGGGTTACGAAAATGTCCTCGAACCGATGAACCAATTGAGTGCTATGTTCCATCAGAAATACGATGGGTTGGTAGCCAACGATCCTGCGGTGACAAAAACTAAGGAGTATCAAGAAGCACTGCTGTATGTATTGCTGTTGGAAACAAGCTGCTTCCGCTACTGGGGACAGGGTACTTGGACGGACTATGCTAGAGAATTATTCCAACGTGGTGAAGCGTTATTGAAATAGTTCATTAAATTGTAGGGTGGGCATAATACTTGTTCTTGTTTTTCTCGATCGAATCTTTAATGCCCACCCGAGTTGATTTTATTCGACTTAACGTTTTTATTTAGGTTGCCAGTCGAGAGAACCAAAAACACTGTACCAAACATCTTTCAGGCTTTTTGATTTAGAGAGATATTTACCGATACGTCGATACTCGATCGCATTAATCTCAATCGGATTGTGAGTATTGATGTTCTCCGTCAATCCGTAAACTACGGGTTCGGTTTCTGGCTGATAAGTGCCAAATAAGCGATCCCAAATGATAAATATTCCTCCGAAATTCTTATCTATATAAATAGAATTTGAACCATGATGTACCCGATGTAGGGCGGGGGTGTTAATAATTTTCTCTAGGATACCCAAGCGACCAATTTTTTGCGTGTGAATCCAAATTTGGTATAGGGCGGTAATCTGCACGGCGATAAGGATCTGCAAGGGGTTAAATCCTAACAACGCCATGGGAAGATAGAAAATCCACAAGAAGCAGGCTTCAACCCAAGATAGCCTCGATGCTATCGTAAGATTATAATCCATCGAGCTGTGATGGACGTTGTGATATGCCCAAAAAAAACGAATTCGATGTTCGACTCGGTGTTCCCCATAGTAGAGAAAATCGGCGATCGCTACAGCTAAAATCATCGTCCAGCCATTCACTGGTAGTTGTGTAAAACTAAACTGGCTAAAAAAGCTTATTCCCGCCAAAGCGATCGCATAACCAATAGCTGTATTGGCAAGTTGATAACCGATGGCGATCGCGACATTGGCTGCCGTATCTTGATAGCTACGTTGGTTGTGGCAAAGTAGATCTATCCCTACTTCTATGATGGCAAACACTACTATAAATACCGCGCCTATCGAATCGATCCAATTTCCCAGTCCATTTATATCTAGCATTTTCATCACCTCATAACTTTTTTTTGTAAATCGAACGCTCGTTATAAAAAAAATAAATAGTTGTGTTTAATATCCACCGTAGAAAAGATTACGTCAAAATGTGTTTCTCAAAGTAAGCAATCAGCATTTGAGTTAATAGTTCGATTTGAGTTACAAAATTAGTCTGTCTATCGAGTTGGGCGATCGCGATTCCGTCGATTGAAGCCCAAATAAAGCTAGCTATCTGAGAATCTTCAAGATCTAATAATTCGGCGATCGCCCGTTCGTAGCGTAGATCGATCTGTTGAAACACTACATTATCGCTAACTTCTCGTGCCGAACAGTGTTGACGAAAATCGAGCCAAATAGCTGCTTGCTTAATAATGTAATCTTGATGATCGATTAACAATTGACCCAGATCGATTATTCTTTGGGATATATCTCGATCTTTATCTACTTTTTGCAGTATTTCGACATCTTGTAAACTAACCTGTTCTGCCAACTGTTCAAACAAAACCTGTTTGTTAGGAAAGTAATGATACAGAGTACCAGTCGAGACTCCTAACTCTTTAGCAATTTGTCTGGTGGTTACGTTGGCGTAACCCTTCTCGGCAAACAAATCGAAGCACTTACTCAGAAGTTCTCTTCGGTACTGTACGGCATCAACTATCTTAGGCATTTTTTATTTATATCGAACGTTCGTTATATTATAAACCTTTGATACAAGAATAACCAGATCGATTTTACAGTCTCAAAATATTTCTTTAAATTCATCAAACTAGTAGAATGTTTGTTCTATAGTTAAGCTGTATGAGTCCAGGATAATTAATGGCAGAAATAAATAATTTACCTCCAGCTAGTATCGAAGCCGAAGAAGCAATCTTAGGTGGTATCCTGTTTGACCCCGATGCAATTACTAGAGTTGCAGAATTAATAGTTAAAGACGCTTTTTATGTCAAAGCGCATCAGGAAATATATCATGCTGCATTAAATCTGAATGCCAAGGGGAAGCCGACAGACTTTATCTCCCTCAGCACTTATTTGAGCGATCGCGATTTACTAGAACAGGTAGGCGGTACGGCAAAGCTGGCGCAGTTACTCAATCGTACCGTTTCGGCGGTGAACATCGATCGCTATGCCAATCTAGTGATGGAGAAATATATCCGTCGTCAGTTAATCACTTCGGGACACGAAATTGTCGATCTCGGTTACGATAATGCCGAAGAACTAGAGGTGGTTTTAGATTCTGCCGAACAGAAAATCTTTCGCCTTACTCAAGAACGTCCCCAAGAAGGTTTAATACCGATCGCCGAAACTTTGGTCAATACCTTTAATACCATCGAAGAACTGCATCAAGAGACGGCTTTACCTGGTGTACCTTCTGGCTATTACGATCTAGATGCCATGACTAGTGGTTTTAGTCGTTCCGATCTAATTATTATTGCTGGTAGACCATCAATGGGGAAGACGGCGTTCGCCCTCTGTGTCGCATCAAACATTGCTAGAGATTCTAAATTACCGATCGCCATATTTAGTTTGGAGATGTCGCGGGAACAGCTAACCCAAAGACTGCTATCGAGTGAGGCAAAAATTCCCAGTAACCGCCTGCGTTCGGGTAGAATTTCTCAGAATGAATTTGAACCTTTGATAAACGGGGTGGCAAGGCTTTCAGAGTTGCCAATCTATATTGACGATACGGCAAATCTGACGGTGATGCAAATGCGATCGCAGGTACGTCGTCTACAAGCACAGCAAAAAGTTCCTTTGGGGCTAGTGATGATCGACTATCTTCAGCTTATGGAAGGGGGAGATAATGATAATCGCGTACAACAGCTATCTAAGATGACGCGAAGTTTGAAAGGTTTAGCTAGGGAATTAAACGTACCGATTGTGGCTTTATCCCAGCTAAGTCGGGGAGTGGAACAACGAACCAACAAGCGTCCGATGCTATCAGACTTGCGTGAGTCTGGCTGCTTGTCTGGTGATAGTTTAGTTACGATGGCTGATACCCGAATGCGAGTAGCGATCAAAGATTTGGTTGGCAAGTCAGGTTTTAAAGTTTGGGCGTTGGATCGAACTACTCAAAAAATTCAATCAGCTTTGGTTAGTAATGCTTTTGCTACGGGAGTCAAATCTGTTTTTAGCTTACAGACTGCTTTGGGTAGAAAAATCACCGCTACAGCTAATCATAAGTTTTTAACTATTCACGGTTGGAAAAGATTAGATGAGTTGGTCATAGGAGATTATTTAGCTGTACCTAGAACTTTATCAAGTCCTTCTACTTCTAGTATGAGCCAAGCAAGACTAGCTTTACTCGGTCACTTGATTGGTGATGGTTGTACTTTACCCCGTCATGCAATTCAATATACCACCAAAGAAAAAGATTTAGCGGATTTAGTTGTTCTGCTGGCAAGAGAAATATTTGGCGATTCTATCAAGCCAAGAGTTAAGTTAGAACGTAGATGGTATCAAGTTTATTTGTCTGCTAATTATCGTCTTACTCATAAAATTAAAAACCCCATAACTATATGGTTTGAAGAGTTAGGTATTTTTGGTCTGCGTTCTTATCAAAAATTTGTTCCAGAAATTGTTTTTCAGCAATCTCAAGAATCAATTGCCATTTTTTTACGGCATCTTTGGGTTACAGACGGCTGCATAAAACTAGTAAATAGCAAAAGACCAACCCCTGCTATCTACTATTCCAGCAGTAGTGAAAAATTAGCGCGTGATGTTCAATCTCTTATTCTTCGGTTGGAAATTAACGCTCGCTTGTCTTTGCATCCTCAGGAAAAAGGTAAAAATCAGTACCACGTAACCGTAAGTGGAAAAGCTGATGTTATGAGATTCATTGAGTTAGTTGGAACTATCAGTAGTTATAAAACTCAAGAACTAGTTAGAATTAAAAATTACTTAGACGAACGTGTTGGCAATACAAATCGAGATACTATTCCTCACGATATATGGAGAATGTATGCCGTACCCTTTATGCAGAAACATCAGATAACTAGCCGTCAAATGCAGTCTTTATTAGGTAACAGTTATTGCGGTACTAGCCTTTACAAACAAAATATTAGTAGGGAAAGAGCAAGTAAATTAGCGACGGTGGTTAAATCTCAATCTATTCAAGGTTTGGCAGACAGTGATCTGTACTGGGACAAAATTGTCTCTATTGAAGCTCAAGGAAAAACTGAAGTTTACGATCTAACTGTTCCCGATCGCCAAAACTTTGTTGCTAACGATATTATAGTTCACAATTCGATCGAGCAAGATGCGGATTTGGTGATGATGATCTATCGCGATGAATACTATAATCCCGATACCCCAGATCGAGGTATTACCGAGGTTAGTATTGTCAAACATCGTAATGGTCCAGTGGGAACGGTTAAGCTGCTGTTTAATGCGGAGTTAACCAAGTTTGAAAGTTTGGCTAAACCCACTGGTTATTAATAAAAAAAGGTTTGGCAACGCCAAACCCTTGAATGAATTTTAACTGTCTTTTAGACTTGTGCTTCTTCTTGGACTAATTTCTCCCAACCCAACTCTTTAAGGTTGTTATTACGGCGCATGGGGCGAGTTGCCAATTCTAGGATGTCCCGCGCATTAGTAAAGCCATGAATTTGGGCAAAGGTAAATTCTACCGACCACTTGGTATTAATTCCTCTGGCTTCTAGAGGGTTGGCGTGTGCCATACCAGTAATAACTAAATCGGGTTTTAGATCGTAGATACGTTTAATTTGATTATAGTTGTCGGGTTTTTCGACGATTCTGGGTAAAGCAACGCCCATTTCGTTACAGGTTTTTTCCAACAAGTCTAGTTCCGCTTTCTGGTAACGTTTATCCATGTAGGGGATGCCAATTTCGGGACAGGACATTCCACAACGGATCAGAAAACGCGCTAGGGAAACTTCTAACAGGTTATCCCCCATAAAGAAGACGGACTTTCCACGAATTAACTTGATGTAGTCTTCTAGACTTTCCCAAATCTTAGCTTCTCTTTCTTCCAATCCTTGGGGTTCAATATCTAGCACGGAACAGATTTTTTCGATCCATGCCCGTGTACCATCAGGACCAATAGGGAACGGTGCGCCAATTAGCTTGGTTTTACGACGACGCATCAGGGTAGTAGCGGTACGACTCAAAAAAGGATTAACCCCTGCTACATAGTAACCCTGTTCAATTACTGGTAGTTCGGTATAGCGTTTGGAAGGTAGCCAGCCCGAAACTTTAACGCCCTGTTTTTTTAATTCTAAAGTGAGGTTGGTAACTACGGGATCGGGTAATGAACCAAATAGTACTAGAGGCTGATGATCTTTGTATTCTGATTCTTCTTGCTTGACCTCTTCTTTTTTGCGCCCGAAGTTCATCAGTTTAGAGATCGCGTTGCGTTCTTCTTTTTCTGCTTCTAGCTTGGGTGCCAAACCTTCCAAGTCCATTTTAATAATCTCGGTGGTGCAAGTACCGATCCAGACAATCACCGAAGGATTGCGATCGCGCTTGATTTGCAAACACAATCTTTTCAATTCTTCGTAGTCGTTCAACTGGGCAGAAATATCACCTTCTTCCAACTCCGCCATCGCATAGCGAGGTTCGGCAAAAATCATTACTCCCATGGCATTTTGCAGGAAGTAACCACAAGTTTTGGTACCGATAACTAAAAAGAAACTATCTTCGATCTTTTGGTATAGCCAGGCGACGCAGCTAATGGGGCAGAAGGTATGATAATTGCCAGTTTCACACTCAAAGTTCAATGCTGAAGGTTGTTGGGTAGCAGTCATATTTTATAGGTATTTTTTTTTCTCAATTGTGAATTTTCGAGTCCGCAGATGCACGCTGATAAATTATCTGTGTTTATCTGCGGACAATTCTGAATTACCGATCGCTATCTTTGATGTAAGGACAATTTGTTTTTCGCCCCTACAGATCTAAACCATCATCGCGTCCAACTCATCTTCCTTGTCTTGTTTACCTGCGGGGGGGTTGAGGTAGTAGTCAGACAATAATGAGAATAAGTCTCTGTCTTGTGCCTCGTTGGGTACGACTCCTTCAGGTGCAGCGAGAATCTGATCGGCAATATTGAGATAGTAGTCACAGACGAAGCTGAGAGAAGGATCTTTTTCTGCCATTTCAAACAGAGTTTTACCCTTAACGCGGGAGACGCGAATGTCTTCAATCAAAGGCAATATTTCTAAGACGGGCATCGGTACGTGTTCGATGTACTTGTCGATTAAGTCCCGTTTGGAAGTACGATTGCCAATTAAACCCGCCAGACGTAGGGAATGAGTACGGGCTTTCTCTCTCACAGAAGCAGCAATGCGATTGGCAGCGAACAAGGCATCAAAACCATTGTCAGTAACGATCATGCAGTAGTCGGCATAGTTGAGGGGTGCAGCAAAACCACCACATACCACGTCACCCAATACATCAAACAGAATAACGTCATATTCATCAAAAGCGTTTAATTCCTTGAGTAGCTTGACAGTTTCTCCGACTACATAGCCACCGCAACCAGCACCCGCAGGAGGACCACCCGCTTCTACGCAACTAACGCCACCATAGCCTTCATAGATGACATCTTCGGGCCAAATGTCTTCGTAGTGGAAATCTTTTTCTTGAAGAGTGTCGATAATGGTAGGAATAAGAAATCCCGTTAAGGTAAAAGTACTGTCGTGTTTGGGATCGCAGCCGATCTGTAATACTTTTTTGCCTCTTTTAGCTAAGGCAGCGGAGATATTGCAGCTAGTTGTAGATTTACCGATTCCGCCTTTGCCGTAAACTGCTAATCTTATTTGTCCCACGTTGATTATTTCCCCTGCTTTTATATACGAAAATCTATCTTGGTTTGATAACTATGACGTAATTTATGTTTTTGCCTTACGTCTATGTCTGTAATTATGAGTCAACTGTCTGAGAAAACAAAGGCAGGTTGTGTTACGAAATAATAGTTATTTTAATCATGTAAAAGCATATAAGTATCAAAGGCTCTCTTCGTCTTATGAGCAAAGCACAAACTTTCAAATAACTAGCCATAACATTTTGTGTAAGTATTTATAATAAATTAGAACAAAACACAAAAACAGCAAAATTCAATTGATAAGTGAGTGTGTTACCCAAGCCATGCATTAGACTCTACTAGACTTATTATTGTCGGTCAAATTGCACAAAGCCTTGCCAGATATAGATCTCAACTTATAATGTCCAACTATAGATAGAGCAAAGAACCTACAGGCGATCGCCATAGAGTTTAGTCAAATAAGTTACAAACCGAACCTATGTGGATCTAGATCTTTTTTTGGTAAAGAAGAGTTAATTTTTTCCCAATTGGGAATTAACTGTCAAGTTTTATAAAGAGAACCAGAGAATACTACAGCCATATTTGGGTAGTGCGGAACATGACAACTGTTAGCTAGTAAACCGCGGGGAGTAATTTTAAAACCGTTCTAAAATCCATTCGTAATATCATCCGAGTGAAGACAAGCTATAGTGAATACTCGATCGCCGTTTAACATTGAGGATTTAAAGCCGTGCTGTCCAAGATCTTCTTTATTTGTCTATTAGCTTTTCTTTTCTTATATATACTCAGAGGAATTGGTCTAATTACCTTTTTGCCAGGAGGAGTTATTTCTGCATTGCTGCTAGCTGCTGTAATATCGGGCTTGACAGTGGGAATTATGAAAACGAGAAGATATTGATAGTAGTTAGTAGTTAGTAGATGTTTGCCTGCTAGGTGAATGTATTTTTAGTAAACTATTTGAGTAGCTTTACAAGGCAGTAATCTAAAAATAATTTGAATGTAATTGTTGTTGGCGGTGGTGCAGCGGGTTTTTTTGGCGCGATCGCCTGTGCTGAAGCCAATCCCCAGCTTAAAGTAACCCTAATTGAAGCAGGGCGCAAACCCCTTGCCAAAGTTCGGATATCTGGCGGGGGGAGATGCAACGTAACCCATCACTGTTTCGATCCCGCTCGTTTGGTGGAATATTACCCCAGAGGAGGCAAAGCGTTACGAGGCGCATTTACTCGCTTTCAGCCAAAAGACACGGTGCAGTGGTACGAATCCCGTGGGGTGCGTTTAAAAACCGAAGCGGATGGCAGAATGTTTCCCACTACCGATAATTCGCAAACTATTATTGACTGTCTAATGCACGCAGTACAAAAAGCAGGAGTCACTCTGCGTACGGGAGTTGGAGTAAAAACAGTCAAGCATTTTGCAGCAGAAAAAAGCTATTTTCAGGTGGAGTTAAAAGACGGCAAAAATTTAAGGTGCGATCGCCTTTTAATCGCTACGGGCAGCAATCCTTTAGGATATCGTTGGGCAAAGAATTTGGGACACAAGATCGAGCCATCCGTACCGTCATTGTTTACCCTCAATATTAAAGACCCTCGTTTGCAGGATTTAGCAGGAGTGAGCGTAGCTAATGCGCGGGTGAGATTGGGATCGGGGAAAAATAAACTAGAGCAAACGGGTGCATTATTAATTACTCATTGGGGGCTTAGTGGTCCAGCCATTCTCAAGTTGTCTGCTTGGGGTGCGAGGTTTTTGTACGATCTTAAGTATGATTCAGGCTTACAAATAAATTGGTTGCCAGAATACAATCAGGAGACTTTAAAACAAGATTTGACAGCGTTAAAAACCAACTCCAGAAAAAAGATCGTTAACTACTGCCCCTTAAAACTGCCCAAAAGACTCTGGCAAAGCCTAGTCAATTACGTAGGAATTAATGAAAAAATTTGGTCGGAAATTAGCAAAAAGGAGCTAAACAAGCTGGTGACGGAAATTGTTGCAGGAGAATATCAAATTAAGGGCAAAGGGGTTTTTAAAGACGAATTTGTTACCTGTGGCGGTGTCAGTCTCAAAGAAGTCAATTTCAAGACTATGGAAAGCAAAAAGTGTCCTGGCTTATATTTCGCAGGAGAAGTATTAGACATCGACGGTGTAACGGGGGGCTTTAACTTTCAGAGTGCCTGGACAACATCTTGGTTAGCAGGAAACGCGATCGCCTCTTCAGTTTGAAATTACTCTTACAGCATGGATCGCGCTTGAGTTTTGTTGGACGAAAAGATAGGGAAATAAGTTACTTTCTACTACATGCGGGCATAGCCCTTTGTTACTTTCTACTTCCTACTTCTATGTCCAATCCTGTTGTTCTCCCGTCGCGGTACGTCGATATACCTTTCCTACCCCGTGAATAGCGCGGGTTTTAACATAAAGCTGTTCTTCTGTAAGCTGCCAACTATCCAATACTGTTTTTAAATCTCGTTGGATGTCTCGCGCACCTGGAAAGTTACGATAGCGAATAATTAAACGTGCCAACTCTACTAATTCGCGATCGCCTGGATTTGAAGGGACTTTTAATAGTTGGTCTACTATCAGGCGATCTGTTTTATCTTGAGGATGCTTCTGTTCTACGTTTTGATTGCTCATAAGTTACTAGCTGGCAAATAAGCTCAGGCATTGATCATAAACTATTGTTTGCTAGTAGTGGACTGACACAGCTGAAATAGGGCAATAAACAAGCGAGAAAAACAAGAACTATCTGCTGCATCTCAAAAACCCAATCATTTGTTAGTAAGCAAGCAAATTATCTGTGTTCATCTGTGTTTATCTGTGGACTTTATAGTCATTCCAAATAAGAACCATGCGAAAGTATGTACTATCTTCTGCTCACTGATCTCTAGCCCCCAATCCCTAATCCCTCGAGCAAACAACTAAGGGAATACGGAAATTAATTAGAACGACTATAATTACGCAACATTTGGGGCGTGTTAGTCAAGCAGAACAAAATAAAACTCTAATCAAAATCAAAGTTTATTTCCGACTTTTGTTATTAGTCAAAACAGGTAGGGGTTGACGAGGAGGACTTGGGGGTAAAGCATATCTAACGGGTTTGACGGCGATCGCCCGATCTTTTTTCTCTCCCTGTCGCCAGCGCATTACGATACCCAATAGGGTAATTAATAAGCCAATAGATAATAGACTACCGCGCCCGCCAAATCCTCCTATTAAAGCATCCGTGATGCCCAAAATTAGAATAAAGCCAGAAATTGGTTCTTTACGATACACTGTTCTCAAAAATCTTGCGAATAAAGGATTCACTATCTTTCGGTTGATGTAAATGAAACTATTATGTCTAACAAGTTATCTCATAAATTAGCATAATTGTCAGGTCGTTATGATCTTCCTTTAGTTTGTCTGGCTATGATACTCGATCTGTTTTTCTTAAATAAGTGTTTTTTGTTACTCTTTACTTATTTTCTCAAACTTACACAACGTACATAGTTGACTCAACATCTATTGAGCTAATTCAAATTAAAATTATTTTACTAACGACTAACGATATCCGAAGGTGTCCTAAAGGATACCGCTCCGCATATATCCCTTTAGGGACTAACGACTAACTAATAACTAATAACTATTCTAACTTTTTACGTTGATCTCTTCCAAACTGCCTATTTGTCTGATTCTTTCAAATACCATAGGAAAATATATGCGAGTAAAATTGCAGGACGATATTTTATTGATCAACTCCGAAGATTTGCCACCCTACAAAAAAGGTGGTTCTGTAGTACGCAACAGCTATTTTTGGGCATTAAAATCTATTGCCTGTTTTGCCTCTAGACAACGAGATTGGGAATACGATCGCGAGGTTTGGCTAGCCCTGTCGAGAATGCTAATCTCTTTTACTGAGTCTGGATACTTGAGCGATCGCGAAACAACTTTGGAATTTCCCGAACATACGCCAATTCCCGATGAGTTGCGTTCTGTTTCCAGCTATCTATAAATCAAAATTATTTAGTCTAGTATCTTGACTTAATCTTCCGATTCGCCATCCACCCATAAAATCCTCAACGCCATAGTAGCAAAGCCGATCGCAGCAAAAGACTTTAATAACTTCTCTGGTAAAAATTGCGCCACTGCACCCCCAGCCAAAACCCCAAGCAAGCTGGCTAAAATTAAGGCAATAGTTGAACCGATAAACACCGCACGGGGATTGTTGGAACTCCCCCCAAGGGCGATCGCAGCAAGCTGACTTTTATCGCCAATTTCTGCCAAAAATACTGTAATAAAACTGATGCCAATAAGTTGCCAATCTATTTGATTCAACATTTATTATTTACTATTTGACTCAAAGACTAATTATGTCACTAACCAACCAAGTAGTAATAAATAGTAACAAGATGGCAACAGATAAATCTAAAGTTTCTGGTGCAAGTTTCTTAGATAACCAATAGCCAATAGAAACCCCAATCAAACTAGTAGCAATTAAAGCTAAAGCTGCGCCAATAAAGACTATCAGAGGTGTTTGCGACTCTGCACTCATCAACAGAGTGACTAACTGGGTTTTGTCACCCATCTCGGCGAGAAAAATAGTAACAAAAGTCGAGCTAAAAACTAACCAAAAGCTGTTTCTTTGTCGTGAGTGAACCTTAGATGGTTGTACTTCGGTGATTGGTTTGAGAGATTGGCGATCGCTAGTTCCCATTAATTTGTTTAGTTCTACTTGAGCTAAGACTTCTACCCTAGCTGATTATTGATTATTTGTTTGCTATTGTCGCAAAATTTTGTCGGAAACTCCAGATGTAATTTTGGATGTTCTCAGCACGATAAACTAATTGTTAGAGCAATGATGCTAATTCTTCATTGTTTTGTCGTCCATTGTCTCTTATATTTATGTCCTTTTTCCGTCAAGACGAACAGCTAGCCGAAATTGCCAACCAGATTATACAGGAGGCAAGAGAGAGATTTCCTACTTTAACCAGAGACAAATTTGCCCTAACCTGGATTGTATATGAAGAACCAGTGATTGTGAATACTGGAGGCGCGTTATCTGCTGCGGAATTTTGGCAATATCAGGTCAAAGGATTTAGCTATCGAGGAGTAGAAAGGATTTATCCTGCTAGTATAGTCAAACTGTTCTATCTGGTGGCAATACAAGAATGGCTACAGGGGGGAATGGTAGCGGAGTCTCTAGAATTAAACCGAGCGATCCGCGATGCAATTATCGAATCAAGTAATGACGCTACTAATTTAATCGTAGATGTTTTGACGGGAACTACTAGTGGTCCAGAATTACCGCTCAAGCCCTTTGAAACGTGGCAAAATCAACGCAATATTGTAAATCGCTATTTTAAATCTTTAGGTTGGTCGGAATTGGAAAGCATCAACGTCAACCAAAAAACTTGGTGTGACGGTGCTTATGGTAGAGAGAGAGCCTTTCTAGGTGAAATGATGGAAAATCGTAATATGCTTACTACTGATGCGGTAGCCAGGTTGCTACACAGTATTATTGGTGGGGTTGCGGTATCTAGAGAGCGATCGCAAAAGATGATGCAGTTGCTCAAAAGAAGTCTTAATCCAACAGAATTTGTAGTAAATGACGGGGAAAATCAAATAACGGGGTTTCTAGGCGAAAGTTTACCGCTAAATGCTCAATTATGGTCTAAGGCTGGCTGGACGAGTCGCGTACGCCACGATGCTGCCTATATCGAAATCCCCAATGTATCGCCCTATTTACTCACTATATTCACCGAAGGCAATGAGAACGCCCATAATAAGTTTATTCTACCATTCATTTCTCGATCTATTGTCGATGCAATGTTCAAAAACTTTGGTTGTAAAGATGATAGAAGTAGCTAGAGATTCAACTCGTGCTGTAAAACATTACAGTTCTTAACCCAAGCAAAACCTTCAGTAAAACAGCGTAATCTTCAAATAAAAATTCTTAACGCTTGAAATTTGCTTGAGACTTCATAATGGCAATTAAATACTAAAGCAGACGATAAAGATCTAGTTCTTAATCGCCTAAAGTCTGCATAAAAGTCTGTATATCTATATCTCGATCGCACTTACTCGGTAACAACGATCGCACACGATTTACCACAATAAACTTTAAATAAAGAAAGTAAAAAAGTCGGTAAAAATCTCATGAAGCGTCAATCTTGGTTAACTATCGCAGCAATAGCTATTGGCACCCTGATTCAACCTCAACAATCGTCAGCAGGTGTTATTTTAGAAACCGCAGTAACTGCCGAAAACAACAACAATTATTACGCTTACAATCAACCTGCGGAATTAGTTAACCGCCTTAAAAGATACGAAGAAAATATTTCTTGTCTTGCTTCAGAAGAAGATGATCGCTTAACCCACTATCAAACATGGCTCAATCGGGGTGTCGCTCTACAGCAGCAAAAAAAATATTTTGAATCAATAGCCTGTCTCGATCGTGCCTTGTCGCTACAGTCTGGTTTAGAACAAGCTTGGTATCGTCGCGGTATTGCCTTTAGTCATTTAAAACAATATTCTCAGGCTGTTGTTTCTTATCAACAGGCGATTGAGATTAATCCCCAGGAACACACCTCTTGGTACAATCAGGGCAATGCTTACAAACATATGGGTGAGTATGAACGAGCGATCGCGGGTTATCAACAGGCTATTGCTCTAAAATCTGAGTTTTACGTGGCTTATTATCAGCTAGCCAAAGTTCTGGAAAGAACAGGTAAATACTCAGAGGCGATCGCTACCTATCGGCAAGTAACCCAGATTGAACCCGAATATCATCAGGCATGGTACAGTCTAGGTAGCCTGTTAAACAGATCAAAGCGTTATGATGAGGCAATTGTAGTCTATCAAAAGATCTTAAAGCTCAAACCACAATATCAAGGCTGGTACAACTTAGGTAACGTCAATCTTAAGCTAAAGAAATATTCAGAGGCGATCGCAGCATACGAACAAGCAATTGCCCTCAAACCCGATCATCATCTTGCTTGGAATAACCATGGTGCTGCCCTAGAAGGACTTCAAAAAACAAGACAGGCTCTTCAATCATACAGTCAAGCTTTGCAGGTCAATCCCAACTATGAAAAAGCTTTAAACAACCGTCGTCGCCTATTGATGTCGGTAAGCAGAGAAACTATATCTAATAAAGTCAATCTAGAATAGCACTAGTATTAAAGCAAAGGTCAATTATAGTCATTTCAATTGATTTACTCATGATCGACTAGCTTTTGGTTAGTGGTTAGTAGTATTAAAGCCAACTAAATCTCGATGACTGTAACTTATGGTTTCTTTTTGAAATGACTATATGTTACGACATAAAAAATGTAGAGATTTTAAATTATATCCCTACATTTAATTACATTTAATATTTATCAGAATCTCTGTCTCGATCTTAAACAATTGACCATCATTTATCGATCAATAGGCATCCTGCAATTCATAAAAGTCTGGCGATACATAGTCTTTCCGCAAAGGAAAACCAACCCAATCTTCGTTCATCAAAATGCGTTTGAGGTTGGGATGACCCTCATAGATGATACCGAACATATCGTAGCTTTCTCGCTCCTGCCAGTCTGCTGCTTTCCAGATCCAGTAAACAGAAGGAACTTGAGGATTGTCTCTGGGAAGAAACACTTTGATACGGACTTCTTCAGGTTGAGCAACATCATCAGCAACTTTAATTAGATGATAAAAGCTGACTAACTCTTTTCCTGGTCCTGAATCGTAAGCTCCCTGACACTGAAGATAGTTATAACCATAAGCATACAGGGCAGTGGCGATCGGCAGCAGTAAATCTGCCTCTACCTTAATCATTTCCACATTCGATGTATCGGGTGCAAGAGCTTCATTATCAAAGCCATTTTCTGTTAGCCAAATAGAAGTTTGACCCGCAGTAACTATTTCAGAGGCTTCAGAGGCGTTTGCTTCGGAATTTTGATTTTCCTTGTTTTCAGCCACGTTCTACCTCCTCTTTTTCTGCTGATTCGATTGCAGGTAAAGGCATACCCATTGCTTCGGCAAGTTCTTTTGGTGGTGCTTGGCGCGTTGCCGACTGAAGATAGTTACCATCATGAATTGGCTCTGCAAGCTTCATATTGTGCATGGTGCTATAGAAGCGATGAGTCTGTTCTACAGTAGAAGCTCGCTCTTGGATGGATTGATTGGAAACCTTTTTACGAAGCTTGATGATGGCATCAAAAATGGCTTCGGGACGAGGAGGACAACCAGGAATATATACGTCTACGGGAATTAGTTTATCTACCCCTCTAACGGTGGTGGTTGAGTCAGCACTAAACATTCCGCCAGTAATCGTACAAGCACCCATGGCAATTACATATTTAGGTTCGGGCATCTCTTCATATAAGCGAACCAAAGCAGGAGCCATTTTCATGGTAATTGTACCTGCGGTGATAATTAAATCCGACTGACGAGGACTAGAACGTGGTACTAAGCCATAGCGGTCAAAGTCAAATCTAGAGCCAATTAAAGCAGCAAATTCAATAAAGCAGCAAGCCGTACCGTACAACATTGGCCACAGACTAGATAGTTTTGCCCAGTTGTAGAGATCGTCTACCGTGGTCAAAATAACGTTTTCTGATAAATCCTGAGTTACTTTTGTTGGGCTAATCGGATTGAGGATTTTTTCTTTTTGTTGTTGTTCAAATGTTGAGGAATTCATGACCATTCTAAAGCTCCTTTTCTCCACGCATACACCAAGGCAATTACCAAAATAGCAATAAAAATGAGGGCTTCTACAAATGCTAACAATCCCAAGCGACTAAAAGCCACTGCCCAAGGATATAAAAAGACCGTTTCTACATCAAAAACTACAAACACTAGCGCAAACATATAATAGCGGATGTTAAACTGAATCCAGGCACCGCCAACGGGTTCCATTCCAGATTCATATGTCGTTTGCCGTTCTGGACCACCATCACCAGGTCTTAATAGTTTGGAGGCAGTTAGGGCAAGGACTGGGACTGCGCTACAGATGAGCAAGAAACCCAAGAAATATTCATAACCGTTGAGAACAAACAATTTTTATTTATCACTCCCTAGTGGATTGTGTATGTCGTTACTATACTTGATTTACTTTTATTAATTGTAATAGAATCCCCTAGATTTAATTAGTTCGTTCAGAATGTTTTGCCAATTGGCTTGTTTGATAAATCCAGAGCAAGATCGAAATATAGATAAGCAAATAATCAGAATATAGATAAGCAAATAATCAGATTGTTGATTGACCAACCAGCAATACGGGGACTGTTCAGTCAATCCTGAATATTGCTTACTTCGTTTAATTTTTCTTCAATTTCCGATTCGGTGCTGTCAATGTCTCTGTCAATCGCTTCTAGCTTTTTTTCAACTTGCTGCTTCGATTCTGCATTTGCCACTTGTTGTTCCCCCTACTTCCCCAATTCTTGAGATCTTTTGGTAGCAGTCTTCACGGCTTCAATTAATGCCGAACGAAAGCCCATACTTTCTAACTTAGCGACTCCCGCGATCGTCGTGCCACCAGGACTCGTAACCCGATCTTTGAGGACTCCTGGGTGCATTTGGGTTTCTTTAATCAAAGTAGCTGTTCCCAACACTGTTTGGGTGGCTAGCTGGAGGGCGATCGCTCTGGATAATCCCGAAGCCACTCCCCCATCTGCCATCGCCTCAATTGCCAAGGCGACAAAAGCTGGACCCGAACCAGACAAACCCGTTACGGCATCGATAGAAGATTCGGTCACCTCTACTACCTCACCGACGGCGGTAAAAATCTTTTTCGCTCGCTCAATGTGTTCTTCTGTGGCATTTGTTCCTGCTGCGATCGCGCTCATTCCTGCACCTACTGTAGCGGGGGTATTGGGCATAACGCGAATCACTGGCTGTTGAGGAAAAGCCCGTTCCAATTTATTTAACGTTACTCCTGCCAGAATAGAAATTACACTACTATCTGTATTAGGAGTAATACTAGAAACTACTAAATCAAATACTTGAGGTTTAATCGCAAGTAACAATATCTCTGCGACAGATACAGCAGCCTGATTGTCCGCAGTCACCTGAACCTGATATTGCTGGGCTAAAAAATTTCTTCTTTCTGCTCTAGGTTCGCTAACTAATACGGTATTGGCAGCAAAAACCTGTTGTGCTAAAAGGCGAGATAATATAGCTTCCGCCATCACCCCGCCTCCAATAATACTGAGGGACATACTATTAGATTTCATTGTCTAATAATACTATCGATCGCACTGTTTTACTGAGCTGCTGTACGAGGTTGTTGCCCCCAAGGTTCTGGTGCTGGTGTCGAGCGTCGTACGTGAGTTTCGGGGGTATGTACGTCTTTTAGAACTCCTGAAAGACTACTAACTTTGACCGAGCTTGGAGTAAACAAAAAGATGCTTTCGCCAACTCGTTCTTGGTGACCGTCCATAGCGTAAGTTCCACCAGCTACAAAATCAACGGCTCTTTGGGCTTCTTCAGGGTTCATAATGTTGAGGTTTAATACCACGGACTTACGTTCGCGCAATGCCAAAATAACTTGAGGCATTTCTTCAAAAGATTGGGGTTCAATTACTACTACTTCTGAGGTTCCATTAGCCAATCCTGGCATACCGATCACATTGTTTAACTTCATTTCTTGTTTGCGGTTAGTTTGTTGATTGTTGGAGGATGAGACTCTGGTGAATTCTGGTTCACTGTTAGGCATAGGAGAAGTAATAAAGTCTTCTCCAGTCATCTCTTGAGCTGGATCTAGTTCTTCATAATCTCCGTTTTCGTATTCGACAATCCCGAAAAAGTCTTTTAGAGTCTCTGTAATTTTTGACATATTGCTGACAATCCCTATTAATTTACGACTTTAATTTGCTAAGTAGATATTTCTTTGAATTATTGCTTAATTACAAAAATGATAAAAACCTGAAGATTTTGCTAACAACTGGCGATTGTGAGCTATACAGTCTTTAGTTCAAGTTTTCTAGCATTGGAAGTAACCGACAATTTCATTCTCAAAAAGGAGAAAGTGGCTGTATTCAAAGATATATTTTATTTTGCGACTTAATTCTACTCCACATTTCCCCAAATACTAGGTTCGGTAAGATCTTTTTTGTAATCTTATTTGACCTATCTTGATATAACTTGTTATTTCTTTACATACAAGCTTGGTTATTTGAAAATAATTTTTCAACAAGTTGCGGGTGATTAACAGTGATGTTAGTCAGTTATCTTAATCGAACCCAAGAAGAATAATTTAGGTTATTTATCTTTATTCATACTCAGAGTTCTGCTCAGTGACGTTCGCCAAAAATTATTCTACCTAGGCGAATCATAGTTGCCCCAGCTTGTATCGCCAACAAATAGTCTCCAGACATCCCCATTGATAGCTCTTGCATTTTCAGGTTAGAGTAATTTTTTTGTTGGATCGTCGTGGCTAATTTTTGAGTCTTTTGAAATGCAGCCAGGGTTTCTGCTGAGGATAACCCCAAGGGCAAAATTGTCATCAAGCCCTGAATATCAAGCTGTTGACACAAATTTAGCTGCTCTAGATCCTGCAACAAGTTTGTAACTTCCCAACCATATTTATTCGGATCTGGTAGAACCTTCACCTGTAAAAAAACTTTGGGCATACGTTTTAATTCGATCGCCAGCCTATTTAACCTCTGTGCCAAAGCTAAGCTATCTAGAGAATGAATCCAGTCAAAATTCTCGATAACTTTTTTTGCCTTGTTTTTTTGAATGTGTCCAATAAAATGCCAGTTGATATCGTCCAAATCTTGTAGCAGCTCTCGCTTGGTCAACGCTTCTTGAAGACGATTTTCTCCAAAATCTCTGACTCCCGTGCTGTAAGCCTCCCGCATTCGTTCGACGCTAACCTGCTTGGTAATCGCAATCAACCTGACATCTTGAGGAATTTCTTGGGCGATCGATTTAATTTTCTGCGAAACAGAGTCCGTCATTGAATTACTCTCCACATCTAATACTAGGGACTACAGGAAAGTACGATGATAGACAGCTTGAAGTTGCCGATGTTGTTCTACCCGTCTGTCGAGTAATAATCGTCGTAGTAGGCTTTCTACCAGCAGGCGAGCATCTGTCCTGCTAATCGGCTCAAAGGAGAACGAATCGCTGTTAGTAGTTACTGTAAAGAACAGACGTTGAGCATACAGGGTAGTAAATAATTCCTGATTATCTTTCAACAGACATATTCTGTAGAGAAGTCCGAAGGTAGGATGGTTGAGATAAACTTCGCTAGGTTGATTATTCACTCTGTAATTCAATTAATTTTTACGGTGGTGCCAATAATATTCTAAAGATTATACTATTGACCCCTCTGTAGGGAAATTCAAAAATCGCAATAACTAGACACAAATCAAATCAACTGATTGAGTGTGCTACTATTTGTTATCCAACCCTATTCTTATTGGTCAATACAGGTACTTTATTAGGATAATGCTAGATTGATTCGACTTTACCTACTTTAAAGTAAGATTTTAGACCCTATTAGAAAATTATTGACAAGATTATTAAGCGAGCTTGAATATCTATATATAGAGTGATATAAACTAAATATTGTTTGCATGACGCTACATATAGTAAAACTTGAGTTATAGTAGACGAAGCAAATGTCAATACTATCGTAAGACAGTAGCGTCATGAACAGTTCATAACAACGAAGATTTGCTATTTCTGTCCTCACGCGCAACGCCAGTGCTTGAATAGTATTCAGGTAAAGCTATTTCTTTATATATAGATTAATAAAAGTTATTCCAGCTTCATCATTCATGCAGCCAATCTCGCTAACCAGTAATTCTACACCAACAGTTAAGCCAGCTTCGCAAGTTTCAGCAAGACATAGCCAACAGCCAGTCAGCAACCCCAGCAATTCGGGAAGCGCATCGCCTGTGATCCTGAAAGAGACATCCGATCTTGCCTCATCGAATGTTCAACAAGGTAATTCCATCGGTAGAGCGTCCGACACAAAGGCTGCGGAAACCCCACAGCCAAGCGAACTTGGAAACCTCGACATATCCCACGTTCAAGTTATTAGACGAGATGGTTCGCCAACGCCGTTAAACATCAGTAAAATTCGTTCTGTAGTGGAATGGGCTTGTAAGTCAGCATCACTTGGGGTTTCTGCTCAAGGTAGTCATCAAGATGCAGCAGATGTTAACCCGATCACCCTAGAGGCTGGTTTAACTACCAGATTGCGCAATGGCGTAACTACCAGAGATATTCAAGATAATTTGATCGACTGCGCTTTGGGGATGTGTAGCCCCGCAGAACCAGAATGGCGATATGTAGCAGGGAGATTACATATTTGGAGCTTGTGGAAAGATACGCTAGTGAGCCGTGGATTTGGCTACGGAGACTATGTGAGGGCAGTACAATATCAGGTAGATGCAGAACGCTACGATCGCAAAATTCTCAAGTATTCTACTGCTGAACTAGCGGAAGCTGGTAGCTGGATTAATCCTGACTGGGACAAAGATTACGACTACGCAGGAGCAGTATTGTTAACCAAACGATATTTGTTGACTGACGAGCTACCCCAAGAAGCTTATCTTACCTGTGCTTTATTATTGGCATCGGAGGAAAAGCCTGAAGTTAGATTAACTATTGCCAAAGCGTTTTATGAGGCGATCGCCAGACGAAAAATATCTTTGGCAACGCCAATTTTAGCTAACTTGAGAGTGCCAAACGGATCTTTGAGTAGCTGCTTTATTATTGCGATGGACGATAACTTGGAAAGCATTTTTGGCGAGATTACCAATGCAGCTAGAATTTCTAAAAACGGTGGTGGCGTTGGGGTAAATGTCAGTCGAATTCGCGCTACGGGTAGCTGGGTAATGGGCAAAGACAATGCCTCTGGGGGAGTTATTCCCTGGATCAAGTTACTTAACGATACGGCGATCGCCGTCAATCAGGGTGGACGTAGGGCTGGTGCAGTTACCGTTGGTTTAGATATTTGGCATCTAGATGTACCTGAGTTTTTAGAGATGCAGGCAGAAAATGGCGATCGCCGTCGTAAAGCCTATGATGTGTTTCCTCAGTTGGTGATCGTCGATGAATTTATGCGTCGGGTGGAAGCTAGGGAACAATGGACGCTGATAGATCCCTATGAGGTCAAAGAACAGTTAGGAATCGATCTGGCTGAACTATGGGGCGACAGCTTTGAGGCTGCATACCGCGAAATTGAAGCACAATTAGATAATAAGATTAAGCTTTACAAACGGGTAGACGCTCGCGAACTATTCAAGCACATCATGCGGAGTCAGGTAGAAACGGGAATGCCCTACTTGGCGTTTAAAGATACGATCAATCGAGCCAATCCTAATAAGCACGAAGGTTATATCCCAGGAGTAAATCTTTGTTGCGAAAGCTTTAGCAACGTCAAGCCAGGATTAGAGGCTCACTGCTGTAATTTAGTATCTCTTAACTTAGCTAATGTAGAAGAAGCTGAAATAGCCCAGGTAGCTTCCTTGGCAGTCAGAATTTTGGACAATACCATCGATTTAACTAAGCCTCCCTTTGCCGATAGCAAAACCCATAACGATAAATATCGCACTATTGGGGTTGGCTGTATGGGATTAGCTGACTGGTTGGCAAAACGTCACTTAAGTTATAAAAGCCTGACAGAAATTAGTCAGCTGTTTGAAGAAGTAGCCTATTGGTGTACCTCCGCTTCGATGGAGTTGGCAAAAGAACGCGGTGCTTATGCTGCATTTGCTGGTAGTGAATGGAGTAAGGGTAAACTGCTGGGTTCTAAATCTTTAGAAGAAATAAGCGCGATCGCTCAGGATAAAGAGCGTTGGGTACAGCTATCCCAGGATGTTCGGACTTACGGTATCCGCAATTCCCATATTACGGCGATCGCTCCTAACACTTCTTCTTCCTTGGTACAGGGTTGTACCGCCAGTATTTTACCCGTATACAGCAAGTTCTTTTACGACAAGTGGGCAAAAGGTACCGTACCCATCGCCCCACCTTTTATTCAGGACTGTTTCTGGTTTTACCGCGAAAACAAAAGCCTCAATCAAAAAACCGTAGTTAAAGCAGTTGCTACCATGCAGCAGTGGATCGACACGGGTATTTCTATGGAACTGTTATTTAATCTCAATCAGGGAGTATATTTCCCCGACGAACCAGAAAGGGCGGTCAAAGCCAAGGATATTTTTGAAACTCTAGTTATGGCATGGAAAGAAGGTTGTAAGGCTGTTTACTACGTCCGTACCGTGCAAAAGGATGACTTTAAGGAATCTGGGGAAGGCTGTGAAGCCTGTGCGAATTAGTATTTGTCAACTGTTAATTGTTGATGGTTAATCGCTCGATTATTGTTAACTAAATTATTTAATAGATGGGTGGTGCTGTTGCTCTACCCATTTTTTACTTGATAGACAGTTAATAACTAATTATAATTATTGAAATTTTTTGGCAAGATTTAGGTTGCAAGATTATACTTTCGGTACAGACACAACTAAGTTTGTTAATTATGAGTCTGATTAATTCTTATATTGCTATTTCCTCTATCGGCTTAGTTCCTGCTCTTATTTTACTAATATTTCCTAACGTTAACTATATAGTAAAAGCTATATTGACTGTATTAATTACCACATTTCTAGGATATATATCTATCAATCAGTTTGCCTGGAATACTGCCTATATAATTAATGACCAACATGGAATAATTGTGTTGATTTCTTTTACTTATGGGGTAGTCGTATCAATTTGTGGTGGATTGGCAGCTATAGTTATTTTTATAAAAGAGAACGAAAAATGTCGAAAATGATTGCAAAAGCATTTAACAAGAATTGATTATGAGTGCATATTTAGGGTTTATTGCAATTCCGTTAATTGGAATTGTCTCGCCGATATATTTGAGCTTCAATCGAGATATAAAACCGATAAACAAAGCTCTTCTTTTTTTTACATTGCCAATTTTAGAAATTTTATTATCAACACTAGCTATAGTAAAATCTATATCAAAGAATGCGAATTTTCATAATATCTGGCAACCACAATTAATTGCTTTATTGGTAATTCTAGGACTATCCCTTAGCTTAATTGTGGCTTTAGTAGAAGAGCTTGACCGTACTGTCAAACAGGCTATAAGATTAACTGGTTTAGCAATTTTTAGTATTGTTGGGGTTTGGATCAGCGTATCTTTGTACCATAATTAAGCTGCGTTTGAGCGATCGCAATAAGCTAGTTTAAAAAAGCTATAACCTAACGTATGATCGGACTACCGTGATGGCTGACGAGATACCACTTTTGCGCCATTTTCTGAAAGATATTAGTGGCGATCGATTGTGCCTTCATGTTTCTACCGCGATTTGACTGCAACACTATTTCTCTGACTACTACATAGGCAAGAGAGCGATCGACTTCTACTTGAACGATTTCGATATCTATTTCTAAAGAATCGGTATTGCGAAAAATCGATTCCCAGGAGTGTCTGATTTCCTCCCAACCTAAAATCGGCTGGCTACCAGGATGGATACACAAACTAGTCGAACCTTGCCACCATAACGAAGTCATTACTCGCAGATCTAGATCGCCAAAAGCGCGGTAAAAAGCTTGGTTAGCTGCTAAAACAGCTTCTTTGTCGGTTAAATCAGTCATAGATGGTTTGACAAAAATAAAGTTGAATAATTAAAAATATTAGTAGTTAGTAGTTAGTAGTTAGTGGTTAGTGGTTAGTGGTTAGTAGGCAGTTGTAATACTCGTTGTCAAATTAGGTTCTTCTACAATTGATACCTATAGAAAAAATCTATAGCCATTATCGTAATTATTATATTTTCCGAACCCGCACAAAAAACTATAATAAGCAGGCAAGATGTAACGATGCTGGAGAAATTCTTATGGCGCGGATGTATTACGACGAGGATGCTAACTTAGATCTATTAAAAGATAAGACGGTAGCAATTATCGGTTATGGATCTCAGGGACACGCTCACGCTCTTAACCTTAAAGATAGTGGGATTAATGTAATTGTTGGTTTGTATCCTGGAAGTAGATCGAAAGCCAAGGCAGAGGCAGATGGATTGACCGTTCATCCCGTAGAAGATGCAGCCAAAGCAGCAGACTTAATTATGATTTTGCTGCCAGATGAAGTCCAAAAGCAAGTTTATACCAAACAAATTGCCCCACACCTAAGCGAAGGTAAAATCTTGGCGTTTGCTCACGGGTTCAACATTCACTTCGGACAAGTTATTCCCCCCAAGTCTGTTGACGTAATGATGGTTGCCCCTAAAGGACCAGGACACCTAGTCAGACGTACTTATACACAAGGACAGGGTGTACCTTGCTTGTTTGCAGTATATCAAGACGCTACTGGTCAGGCACGCGATCGCGCTATGGCTTATGCTAAGGGGATTGGTGGTACTAGAGCAGGTATCTTAGAAACTACCTTTAGAGAAGAAACCGAAACAGATTTATTTGGGGAACAAGCTGTTCTTTGTGGCGGTTTAAGTGCCTTGATTAAAACAGGTTTTGAAACTTTAGTTGAAGCAGGCTATCAGCCCGAATTGGCTTATTTTGAATGTTTACACGAAGTCAAACTAATCGTCGATCTGATCGTTGAAGGTGGTTTGGCTAAGATGCGGGACAGTATTTCTACTACTGCCGAATACGGTGATTATACTCGCGGACCAAGAATAGTTAATGAAAGCACTCGTGCTGAAATGCGAAAAATTCTGCGAGAAATTCAGCAAGGTGATTTTGCCCGTGACTTTATTTTAGAAAATCAAGCTGGTAAGCCAGGGTTTACTGCTACTCGTCGTTTGGAAGCAGAGCATCCTATTGAGGAAGTAGGTAAAGATGTTCGCGCTCACTTTAGCTGGTTAAAAGAGCAGTAATTATAATTTGTGGTAACTGATAGTAAGCAATCATAGAGGAGAGGAAACTCTCCTTAATTTTTTTGTCAGTAATATTGAGCGAGCAGCAATTTGATATTTGATAATTATAGTTAACGTTGATGATTACTTGTACGAGGCAATAAGCTAACTAAAAAATCATTGAGATTAACTTTTAATTGTTGGCTTCCACTACTATATGGATGTGGTAAGAACAAATCTCCTGCCAAAACGAAGATAATTGAAATAGTCAGACAAAACTCAATAAATAGTTTCCAACGCATTTTTGACCAACCAAGTTGTTTAAATTAATTCACCCTAATTAATAAATCAAGCCTTTAGTTTTGGAATAAGCGGTCATTCGTAATATTAAGACTTGATAAATTAGTGTTGTTATTACCCTCAGTTTAATCACGCTAAAAAAAAACTACTTCAGTATTCCTGCTAATTTTTTTCTACCAAACTCGATATATATTTTTTTTCTTAAGTAATTTAAGTGATATTTGAAATACAGCAATTCTCGTTTTCTTGAGCTACATTTGGAACTAGTAACTCAATCAGGACAGATTTTTGACATTGTCTTAAGCTTTATTTAACCGATAAAGAGCCATGTTTTAAACACAAAGTCTATTTGGCTTAACTCTACTTCGATATCCTTTTTCTTGTCATATAGAAGGTATATGGCGATCGCTATAAAAATTAATCGGATATAGTTGCAGGGAAAAATGGCTAATCAGGATAATATTCGCTTCGCTACATTCAATGTTTCTTTAAACCGCAGTGCATCGGGAGAATTAATTACAGATTTATCAACTTCCGACAATCGACAAGCCCAAAATGTAGCAGAGATTATTCAGCGCAATAATCCTGATGTGGTATTACTCAACGAGTTCGATTACGATCCAGACGGGGAAGGAATTAGGCTATTTCAGGAGAATTATCTGGGCATTTCCTCCCGTCAACACGGAGTCGATCCTGTAGAATATCCTTACGTTTATGCTGCACCGTCAAATACAGGTATTCCTTCAGGTTTCGATCTCGATAATGATGGTGCTACCGATGGTCCAGGAGATGCTTATGGCTTTGGTTTCTATCCAGGACAATTTGGCATGGTGTTGCTGTCCAAGTATCCTATAGTAGAAGAGAATGTACGGACGTTTCAGAATTTCTTATGGAAAGATATGCCCGACGCACTCTTACCAGACGATCCAACTACACCCGAACCTGGTGATTATTATTCTGAGGAAGAATTAGAGGTATTGCGCCTATCTTCCAAGAGTCATTGGGATATCCCGATAGAAATAGATGGGGAAGTGGTTCATGTTTTAGCCAGTCACCCTACACCACCAGTATTTGATGGGGAAGAAGATCGTAACGGTAGACGGAACCACGATGAAATTCGTTTTTGGGCGGATTATATTACTCCAGGTGAGGGTGATTATATCTATGACGATGAGGGGAATTTTGGCAGCTTAGGAGAGGGAAAAAGCTTTATCATCGCTGGCGATCAAAATGCCGATCCTTTTGATGGAGATAGTACAGATAACGCTATTTTACAATTATTGGATAACCCGTTGGTTAATACTGAAGAAACTCCTGATAGCGAAGGTGGGGTTGCAGCTTCAAACCGTCAAAACGAAGTCAACGATACCCACGGGGGAAATCCTGCTTTCGATACGGCAGATTTCAACGATGAAACACCTGGTAACTTAAGAGTCGATTACGTCTTACCTTCCCAAGATTTAGAAATTACCGACGCGGGAGTATTTTGGACGACAGAAGAAGATCCTTTATTTCGTTTGGTAGGCGATTTTAATCCCGATAGCGAAATACCTAATGGTTTCCCTGCCTCAGATCATCGTTTAGTTTATGTAGATACAAATGTTACTCAGAAAGATACGAATAACAATCGCTTCTCTGTTACTAATCTCGATTTTCTTGGGGAAGTTGTTTTCCCCACTGGCTTTACTTTTGCCGACACAGAAGTAGGGGGGATTTCTGGGTTAACTTACGATGAAGCCAATGATGTTTATTATGCTACATCAGATGACAGAAGCACGATTAATGATGCACGTTACTATGATGTGGCGATCGATCTTAGTGACGGTAGCTTGGATGACGGAGATGTTGAGTTCAGCAAGGTAACAACTCTACTCAATGCTAGTAGTACCGCGTTTACCCCCTCTAGTCTCGATCCTGAAGGCATTGCTTTAACCGATGAAGGAAATCTATATATTTCTTCCGAAGGAGACGCGAATAATTTAATCGATCCTTTGGTAGCTGAATTCGATCTCGACGGACAAATACTTGGAGAATTACCCGTACCCGATAAATTCCTACCTACCGCCGAACAAACTAGCGGAATTCAGAATAATCAAGCATTTGAAAGTTTAACTATTACTCCCGACGGAAAACAGTTATTTACCGCCACAGAAAACGCTTTATTTCAAGATGGCGAGAGATCTTCGATTGAGTCGGGTAGCCCAGTTAGAATTATCCAGTATGACTTAGAGACAAAAGAAGTTATCGGCGAATTTCTCTACGAAACCGATGCTATTCCCGTACCCCCCGAATCTGAGGATGGTTTTGCCGATAATGGTTTGGTGGAGTTACTGGCTATTGATAATACGGGTACGTTTTTGGCTTTAGAACGTTCTTTTACTGAGGGAGTAGGTAACAATATCCGACTCTATCAGGTAAATTTGCAAGGGGCAACGGATCTTAGCAGTGTCGATAGTTTACTAGACGAGGGAGAAACTATCGATGTGGATGCAGTAGCCCAAAAAGAATTGTTACTCGACTTTAACGATTTAGGCATTACCCAAGATAATAGCGAGGCAATATCTTTTGGCGAAGTATTACCCGACGGCAGACAATCGATTATTGTTACCAGCGATAACAACTTTAATGATGCCCAGAAAACCCAGTTTCTAGCCTTTGCACTAGATACAGAAACCATTCCTACTATTACTCCCGTAACCGAAACTCCCGACGAAATACGCTTTGGCAATTCTGAAAATCCCGATCCAGATAACGCACCCGATGCAGACGATCCTGCAATTTACATTCACCCCGACGATCCCGCCCAAAGTTTTGTCATCACTACTTTTAAAAACGGTGGTTTACGAGTTTATGACTTAGAAAGCAACGAAATACAATCTATCACCCTAGAAAACATCCGCTACAACAATGTTGATATCGCCTACGGGGTAGAATATCAGTCTCAAATAGCAGGAGAAACTGCAACAGTAGATCTAGCGATCGCTTCTGACAGGGCGAATGATACCCTAGCTATATACGCTATTAATCCTAATGGTGGTAATAGTAATGGACTACCTGGAAGCGAAATTTTAACTGACGTTACCTCCGTCGATATTCCCGAAACGATCTTTGGCGTTGATGATGGGGAAGCAACAGCTTATGGTTTGGCTACTTATACCAGCCCCGTCAATGGCAAGACTTACGTTTTTGTTTCTCAATCTGACGGTAACAAAATTGCCCAATTGGAGTTACAGCCAGGGTTGGGGGCAGCAGACGGGTTAGAAGTCAACGCGGAAATTGTACGTACTTTTGAAGTACCCGTACCCGAAAGGTTAGATTTAGAAGATGCCCTGGTTGAAGGGATGGTAGTCGATCGCGAAACGGGCTATCTTTATGTTGGACAAGAACAATTTGGCATCTGGAAATTTTCAGCCGAACCCAACGGTAGCAATCAAGGTAAGATTGTCGATACGGTAAAAGATGTTCGCGAAGATTCACCTTTGACTGCCGATATTGAGGGTTTAACGATCTATTACGGTGAAGATGGCAACGGTTATCTATTGGCATCGAGTCAGGGAGACAACACCTTTGCCATCTACGATCGCGCCGATAGTAATTCTTATCTAGGCAGTTTTGCGATCGAGGATGTAGAAGAATCTGATGGGGCGGATATTACTAATGTTCCTTTAGGTGAAGACTACCCCGCAGGCTTGTTAGTAGTGCAAGATGGCAGTAACGAACCCGCGGTAGTTTTTGGCGATCCTGAAGATGGCGAGATTCAAAACTTTAACACCAACTTTAAATACGTTTCTCTAGCAGATTTTGCCGATGTTTTTCCAGATTTACCTTCCTACGATCCTAATGCGTTCGCTCCGCGCAACCCTGAAGTCAGATTTGTCAAACAAGGTATTAACGACAACCTCTTGACTCCTCTCGGTTTCGATCCGATTGGTTTGGACGACAATTTACCCCAAGCAGAAGGTTTAATCGATGCAGAATTAATAAGGGGAGATTATTATAGTTGGACAGAATTTGAGATCGACTCCCAAACCTAACAATTGCGGGTAACTAAGTAGATTATGAAGCCTCTCAGCCCTGCCTTGTGGCGAGGACTGAGTATCTGGTAAGACACTCTTCTCGTATGAGACAGCTACTCGTATCCCAGAAAACCG
>JADEXJ010000298.1 GCA_015207195.1 Pleurocapsales cyanobacterium LEGE 10410 | reverse complement strand
ATGATGATGGCTTTCAAATTGAATAGTCACCCCCATTTTTTGACTGGGATAGCGACCACTAACATTTCCTCTCCGACTCTGTACTCTCCGAGAAGGCGGTGAAGAGCGAATTTGTTGGATTTGTTCTTTTGTCGACTCTCTTAATTGAAGCTTGAGACACCAATCACGAAACTGTGAGCTGTTTAACATGGCACTTCTGCTCTCGGAAAGCTTTTCTTTTCAAGCAGATTTTAACTTATTTAGTCTCACTTTATGCTTCTATTTTTAGTAAAAGTCTCATTTTATGATTCAACAATTTTTCCTTGTCAAAAGTTTAGTTGACGAATTTACTGACTTTTAGAGTTTAAACTGTTCCATTTTATGATTCAGCAATTCCCACTTTATGGTTCAAGTTACAATTCAGTTAACTCGGTTTCTTCTGTTTCCGCATCGATTGAGTCATTTGACTCTGAGAATGAATCATCGACGAGATCATCAGTTTCTAACTGGCTTTGTAAATCTGCCAAGGCTTCTGTCTGTTGCAGATCGTTAGCGAGGTTATTGGCTAAATCGGTTTGCACTATGCCCAACTCATCGGACAGACTAGCTACCTGAGTTTGCAGAGTAGCGATCGCCTGCATGACATTAACCGCACTGGTAGGGTTAGTACCGAACATCAAACCACCAGTAAGTATGCTAGTACAACTGAGTAATCCCGATACACCTACCTGTCCCAAGGCGGGACTGAGATTGATACTGCCAGCAGCATTGATGTTAACCGCCCCCGTAGACTGAATTTGAATTGTGTTGGTTGTATCGTCTAGACAATATAAATGTCCTCCTGGGGTAGTAATTTCGATCCGTTGGTGGCGATCGTCGAGGCGAATTTGAGCATTACCCGCAGTTTTTAACTCAATATGTTCAGTACTGTCATTGAGCAAAACCTGATGTCCCCTGCTAGTCTCGATTTTAATGCCTGCCTGACTGCTGTTGAGGTCGTTCTCGATAAACTGGAGACTATGACCAGTTCGGCTTTTAAAGGTGCGGAGACGGACTTTCCCGCGTTCGGGTCCTGTAGTGGGAATTGTCTGTTCTTTAGCTTCTGGAGGCAGATCGACACCGTTCCAAACGTTACCGATAATATAGGGACGATGGATATCGCCGTGTTCAAACGCCACTAACACCTCATCATTAATTTCTGGCAAACAGTACCAACCTCTATTGCTTCCCGCACCCATACCGACAACCCTCGCCCACCAGCTTTGATGTCCGCTACCGTCGGTTTCGGGATTGAGAGTGGGAAAAATGACCCGTACTCTTCCCAAGCCTTCGGGGTCTTGATTATCGGTAACAATACCCACCAGCATTGTCTGACTGGGTTGCAGGCGCTCGCCAGGACTTAAAATCTGGAGTAAGTTACCGCCCCGCAAACCCCGTACCGCAAATTCAGTATGATATTTTCCTTCGCTAAATAGATGACGGGTTTCGGTAATGTAGTATTTGCCGTCATAACTGCCCATATCGCTGAGATTTACGACCTTGCCGACTCTAATCTCTGGATTTCCGATCGCTTTAGCATCGGCACAAATAAACTCTCCTTCTAGCTCGTCAAACAGAGCCTCGGCGATTGCTTTGGCTTCTTCGCTATTGTTTACAGGGCGATCGACCACGACCATTTTACTAGGATAGTTATGACTCTCAAAGGTCGCGCTTAGATCTCGACCGTTACCGACATTGGTTTCCGTAATTACCCGATCTTCGTCCCTAGCTGTTTCGACGATGGCTTGTTTCCTGGCATAGTCCCAACTTCTAACCTCTACCGAGTTAACCTGTTCGGCAGTAGTTATTCGCACGCGAAAACTATTTAAATCCTCCATCCAAGTTAGCTGTAATTCCTCTCCCGCTTGCGGTTGGCAAAAATTGAGCTTGCCATCTCGAACGTATAGTTCAAAACCAATCCTCGCTGCGCGGTAACGCAGAAACTGCATATTGGTTTGATTTTGCTGAAAGACGTAAGGATAAAACTGTTCCGAGGCATCGACGGTATTTAATTCAATCCCCACTTCTTCAGCTATTTTCGTTACCAAATCGCTATCGGTAACATCTTGAAAAGAACGGTTGTGCTTGCCACGATGCAAACGATGGGAAACATCATAACCCCGAACTAAAATTGGGGCTTGAGACGAACCAGTAAAATGGGTTTCAATTGCCGTTATTTCCCCAGCAATAATATAGTTCGTTGCCGAATCTGCATCTTCATCATCGGTACTCGCCTCAAAACCAATCTCGATGTAGGTGCCGATCTTAATTAGATCCTGATACTGCCATGTCGTCGTCTCGCTATCGCCTGGGGCATAGGGATTGTTAATTACCAAAGTAAACATACCTGGTAGATGCAGGCTTTCTTCAACACATACCTGTAGCAGATCGTTCTTAAATTCTTCCGATGCTGCCGAACCATTAATATTAATCAAACAATTGGCGACAAATAAACCCATTTTTAAATAAGTACCTGTATAAAATTAAATTTATTGTTTGGTGTGAGGAAAAAGTAAAGGAAAAAAGAAATCACAACATATAATTAATTTTTCCTAACTATTTACCTTGGTAAAGACCTAGAGAAAAAGGCAGATCCGTAAAGCTAAAAGCTAAAAGCTAAAAGCCAAATGTAAATTAACCTGCTGACATTCTTTGGGGGGTACTGTATCTTCTACTCGCGCTACGCATATCTACTTCTTGTAAAGATAGATCAACCACCGCCCTCACGGGAGTACCGTTGGGTAAGAACATAGTTAGCTTGTAGTTAATTTTTTGAATAAAACAGAGCATATAGTTGCGCGTACCCCAGAAGAAATAGTAAACGGGAGGACGTTTGGAAGTCATGGGAACTTCCCCATAGTCGTCGTATTCTTCTACGGGCGAACTGGCAATATCGAGATCGTCGCTGCTAAACGACCAATCACTGTCTACACCGACAATGTCGGTAAAAGAGGTGGTCAAGCTCGACAGGGAATCGGTTAAGCCTCCCGCTTCTTCTGAGAGTAAAGCCAAGCTGCTTCCCCTAGTGGCATAACCTTCAATTTCTACCGTACCGTCATCGTTAACCTCAACGAAATCTTTAGTAGTGCCAAATTTAGTAAAATCCATCGCATCGCGGATCGGATCGATATATTTTTCAATCACATCTTCGCCAGTTTCGTAAGTGTCAAATAGTAGTCCCGCCAGCTCAATACTATAGGGGTTGACATAGCCAAAACTAATTTTGGGCAATCCCGCTAAAGTACGCGCACCTTCCATATAGTTAAGAGTCAGATCGCGACTCATATTGAGTTCCGTCGGATTGAACATAAACCGAATAATTGGTACAGACTCGCCATCGCGGGGAATTAAAGCAGCTTTGACGTAGGTTTCTGAGGCAATTTCTTCTGAATCAGTTCCCGCTACCTCTGAGAGATAGGTTTCTAAAGCTAACTGCTCGTAGGCTGCTTCTTCATCGGCTTCCATCTCTTCCTGGGCAATATCGTAAGCGATCGCCTCTTCTAAAAATTCTTCTTGAGCATATTTTTCTAAAAAAGTTGATGCTTCCGACTGTAGGGGCGACACAAGAGAGGCAAAAGCAAGCCAGAAGTGAGATTGAGTAAAGTAGTCTCCCAAAAGATGAGAGACTATTCTCAATAACCTTTTTTGTTGAAAACGTAATGATTCAACTACCTGA
>JADEXJ010000297.1 GCA_015207195.1 Pleurocapsales cyanobacterium LEGE 10410 | reverse complement strand
ATTTAAATTGGAATGTTTGAAAATAAAACACAAAATGAATCATTTTGCTTTGCGGAGTCGTATTTACATACAAGCTTTGCAACACGCTATGCTTGAACTGCAATCTCTCAAAACTGCGTAATGTCAGTTAAATAAGTTAGTTAACGATGCTCTAGAACAGTATCTTAAAAGTAGCGTATGAGTTGTTAATACCGTGAATATGGATTACAGCTCTAATTGTTTATTATGTTTAGATTGCCTCTCTATTGCTGTGTTGTTCTGAGCTTCTGGCTTTAAGGTTGCTTGGACTTCGTTCCAATAAGTTAACCAACTTTGCTGCCAACTTTTAATGTTTTTCTCTATAGCTAAATTAGGAACGATATCTAAAACTAACTGTTTGTCACTACTATTAACAACTACAGTGCTAAATTTGGTCAAATCAATTTCTGTAAGTTGTTCTGAGCGATTTAAGCTCAAATACAAACAGGGAGAGTCCTTTTGATTTACCAATCTCTCGACTAAATAAGCAGATACAGCTTCTATGGGAGAATTTGTAATAATCATCTTCTTAACTCGATTGCGCAGCACCTCGGCTTCGCTGAGATCGCTAGTACCACCAATTTCAAACCAAAAGTGAGAATCCTTGCTACCTAATAAGCTGCGTTTGTACCAAATAGGTTTTCCTGTTTCATCAGCACTAAGTAAATTGGCTTCATTCAAACCAGTGGAAATATATTCGGGGATGCTATAGCGAGCGAGTAGTGTCCTTTGTAGATTGTTCCACTGTTTCGAGTCAGGTACTTCCCGAACTTTCTTAGTCGAATGAGCGTTAGCTGACGCTTTGAGAGATTCTGGTAGCCAATAGTCAAGATCGACCTGTTTCCAAGACAGCGACTGCTTATTGTCTATTTCTACCAATTTCCCCTGATAAGCAGCTTTAATTGCAGGAATATCTCTCACTTCATCAAAATCGATGCCTCGCTCTGAAAGTAACTTGGGAAAACTACCGTTATGTAGCTTACTACCTCTGACTTTAAAATCTCCCAAGCGGTAGCTCATACGCTTTCGACCTTTATCGCTGATATAGGGTCGCACGTCGATCCCTAACTGCTGCATTCTGCCTATAAACGAGGTCATAGTAGGTCGATCTTGACTGGCAGCATCGATCGCAGCCTCTAGCTTTGCCATTACAGGTATTTCTGGTGCTGTATTTGGGTATCTCCTGCTCTCCCTTTGATAGCGTTGCAACTGGTTGGTTTTGGGTCTTTGGCGATTGCATTCATGACTGGATACAACTTTTGTTAGCTTATGCTCAACCTCTAATTCTCTAAGAATCTTTTCCAAGCGAGTTTTATCGAAACTGTCGGAAACGCGATCGCCATTAAAATCGATCCCATTGATAATAATATGCAGATGATCGTGATGGTGCTGCCAATCGTGTCCAGGGTCATTTCTGCCGTGGGCGATCGCTACCCATTGATTGTTGGTATAGCCTAGTTTATTGACTATCGCTTCTGAAATCGCCAGCTTGGTAGAATCATCTACCTCCCCGTCGGCAGGAGCAAAACCAATACTCAAATGTTTAACAGGTTTCTTGGTAGTAGGTCTGGTGCTGGCTATCCAGTCGAACTGACTGGCAAGTTCGGTAGCATTGGGTTCGAGCAATACGCGATCGCCACCAATAATCTCAGCTTCTTTGCCATCTTTGAACAGATACTCAAATAAGCCGTCAAAGCTGCTACCAGTGATAATCTTACCAATCAATTTACTTTCCTTCCCTGTAGCTGATCTAGTATTTGGCGGAGTAAACTATAAATCTTTTCCAGCATCGCCCGATCGGTGGGATGTAGTTTGAAGTCTTTACCAGAAGCTGTTTGAGTATTGTGTATGCCAGCTAACCGATTGAGATTGTTACCCTGACGACAGAGTTCCAGATAAAGAGATTTATCGATCGCCTTTGTTACTTTAGTCATCTTTCTGTTCAAACCAGTAGTAATCAGATACTCACCCAGACTCATACCTGAAGCTTTTGCTTTAACTTGTAATTGTGCTTTCTCGGTAGGTGTGGCTCTAATATCAATTCGTGCTGCTTTGAATTCTTTTTGGTGGCGATAATTGTTTTTGAGTTTGCTCATCGAAAGTCAAAATAAAACTTAAATACCAATAGATAAAAAAGGGTATCGAATAATTTTTGTTGGGGGTTTTAGGGTCACGCCCCTAACAAGCAGAGTCGTTGCTAAAAATAGTTAATACTTAACTATTAAAAGTACGTACTAAGACACTGCTTGCCCAAGCATAAAATAGGCTTATTAATGAACTTTATGATTTAAATTCATCAATACTTTTAGTAGAAATTTTTAGTAATTAGTTGTAAATTATCATATTTTCAACGGAGTTTTACATGACATATCGATTATTTATCTAGTGATTTTATCTTGTCATTTTTGGTAATAGACAAAATTTTCTAGTGGTGGTTAGTATAAATACTGGGAAAAGGCTAATATTTACTAGTAATAGACTAGAATTTACACTTATGTCTTAAATGTAAAAACAAACAAGTTTTTAAAGTTTATATAAAGCCTTTTTTTATAAGTAAATAATTTTAATTAAGCAGAGATTATATTTTAATATTTCTCTCTGCTCATAAACACTGAACAATTAACATGGCAAAAAAAAGAACTACACTAACTATCAAAGGTATAGGTGTATTAGATGCACGATGCGACACTTACTTAGGTAAAGTGATCGATTATGTTAAGCAAACACCATTGCATCAAAATAATAAAGGGATAGCTATTGAAATGCTATTTGCTCGATTCCTACCATTAGTACTAGAAACTAACGATTCATCAAATCGAGCTATTGCAATTGAGTGTGCAATTAAATGTGAGACATGGGCAAGAGTGATTAGAGAGTTATGGGGATTAAATGAACCTAGACCTGCTTATCCAAAGGTTTATTCTCTACCTCAAATTGAGCGCGATCTGCCTCTGACAAACGATCTTCCATTAAATACAAATACTTTATCTTCGGGGGCAGACAGGGCAGAGACAGGAAAACTAGCACCTCAAGAACTAGCAGCAAGAGCCAAAGAATTAGAAGAGTTCGAGCAAATGCTGATTGAGATAGTCGATAGTTCCTCTTCGGTTTGGTCGGCAAAAGATAAATTAGTTGAAATGCAGCCAATTGAAGATGAAGATTGGACCCAAGCGCAATGGGATTTGTGGAATAAATATACCACTAAGCAAGAAGACATAATCGACCAGCAGCTTCTGGGAGATTTGGCTCCTCAATTAAAAGGCGGTAGCGATCGAGACTCTGGAGAAAAAGAGGTCAAAAGTTAGAAAGTCCTCATACTGTAATTCTTTGGCAAATAGTTAACCAAAATTTATTAAGCATACAAACATGAATACACGAATATCTAAATTAACCTTAATTTGCGATCCTGGTACGAGTTTGAGTAAGGTACTGTATCGAGTGGGAAGAAAAGGTCAACTCAAACATCTGACTATGAGTTCAGAGATACTCAAGCTCGACGGTAATCTAGTAACCAACTTTAAAAAAAGTAGTGAATTTGGTAAGCCTGAAGATAATGCATGGCTGCAAACGGACGAGCGACCCCGCGTCGGCGAAAGACGCAAGGGAACGCGCGAGGAAAACGATTACTCTTGTTATCTGGTAGGAAGACTAGCACGGGAATATCGAGCTTCAACCAGTATTAGGTCGCTAAAATACGAATCCATAGTCCCCAAAATTATAGCAATTGTCGGTGCGATCGCTC
>JADEXJ010000058.1 GCA_015207195.1 Pleurocapsales cyanobacterium LEGE 10410 | reverse complement strand
TTGTCCGCTTACTACTGTTGCCAGCATCAGCACAATAAAGCCTCTGACCATCCACAAGCTGCGCCGTTCTCCTTCGCCAATAATTAGGAGCAGGGCATAACTCAAGGCTAAAACTAAGGCTAAATCGATGATGTTGATTAAATCTGGCAACCAGGAAAGAACCCGATCCAAGTCAGGAACGACACCCGACAATGACATTATTTTTATTACTCGGCTATGAATGATTAGGATGAAATACACCTCAAACAAGGTGTTGAATTATATTTGAGTATTCTTAGCAGCATCTCAAAATAAGTATGCTGGTTTCTATACTAAATCTACTCTTAACGTTTTACCAGCCTTTCAGGTAAGCGATCGCGTTCTATTAAATTATGATAAGTTTCCCGTTCGATAATTAAGTTCGCTTCTCCCTCAGACACAACTACTGCTGCTGGTCTACCAATACGATTATAGTTTGATGCCATGCTGTAGTTATAGGCTCCTGTATCTAAAACTACCAAAATATCTCCAAATTTTGTTTTGGGGAGGGAAGCTTCTTTGATAATTACATCTCCCGATTCGCAGTGTTTGCCTGCTACCGTCACTTTCTCGGTAACAGGTGCCGACATTCGATTGGCAATTACCGCACGATATACTGATTGATAGGTAATCGGACGAGGATTATCTGACATTCCTCCGTCAACAGCAATATAGGTGTTTAGCTCTGGAACCTTTTTGTGACTGCCGACAGTATATGCCGTAACACAAGCAGTTCCAATTAGGGATCTTCCTGGTTCGGCAATCAGCTTTGGCAAAGGCACGCTAGCGTCTTGACAGGCTTGTTCCACTGCCTGACTAACTGCCTTGACCCATTGAGAAATACTTGGCGGATCGTCCGACTCGATATAGCGGATCCCCAAGCCTCCGCCAACGTTAAGAGTTGTTACAGGAAGCCCATAGCCCTGAGCTTTTTTCATCCAATCAACCAGCACCCCTGCCAAATCTTGATGGGGTTGGCGTTCAAAAATTTGCGAACCAATATGAGCGTGCAAACCGATAAAATTCAGGTTGGAATGTTTGTGAATATAGGCAAAAACTTCCTCGATTTGATTGGGATCGAAGCCAAACTTACTATCCAAATGTCCCGTGCGAATATATTCATGAGTATGGCATTCAATTCCAGGAGTAATGCGTACCATAATCGTAATTGATTGCTGCTCTTCGCGCTCTGACATTTCGGCTAGGTGATCCAGCTCTAGCCAATTGTCAACCATAATGGTACAGCCAACTTCTACCGCCAATTCTAGTTCCGCAGCAGATTTATTGTTACCGTGAAAGTAAATTCGATCTCGATTTACCCCAGCCTGTAGGGTAGTGTAAAGTTCACCACCCGACACCACATCAAAACCCAAGCCTTCGCTGTCAATAATACGGCAGACAGCTAGGCAACTCCAGGCTTTGGAGGCATAAATCACCTGAGATTCTCCGCCATAATAGGTGGCAAAGCTATCGCGATATTGCCTACAGGCGGTTCTCAAAGTAAATTCGTCTAAAATATATAGAGGAGAACCATACTGTTCGACTAGCTGTTGCAGTTCGCAGCCACCAATTTCTAAATTATCGTTGCTATTGACTTTAGCCGTTAAAGGCATTAGCTCTTGATTGGGTGAGGGGGGAAGTTCTAGGCTGGTAATCTGAGGAATATAACGATGTCCAGTATTTGGTAAACTGCGATCGATCGAAGGCATAGCTTTATCTTTATGTTGGCGAATAAAATCTGATAATTAGTTATCTTCTAGTCTACAGTCAGGCAATGTCAAAAACATAGATAAATTACGTTCATTTTCAAACTTTAATCCGATTAATCTATCGGCATACATAGTTTTTGTCAGAGTGAAAACTTTAGAGATTCAACCTTTAACTGCGCTGCGAGTGCCAGAAATAGTAGCCTTGGATGAAATTTGCATTGGAGGCTTGTGGACGGCAGAGGCATATTTGAGAGAAATTGATAGTCCCAGAAGCAGTTTATTGGCTTTATATCTCGATGATGACCAGTCTCAAATCAATCGTAAAATAATTGGCATGGCTTGCTTGTGGGCAATTATGGAAGAGGCTCACATTACTCTGCTAGGAGTTCATCCAGACTATCGGGGACGGGGTTTAGGACAGCTATTATTATTGACTTTGTTAGAAAATGCGATCGCCCGACAGCTAGAATGGGCAACCCTGGAAGTAAATGTCAAAAATTCTCGAGCGATTGAGCTATACCAAAAATTTGGCTTCCAGGTTGTAGGAACTAGAAAAGGATACTATCAACCAGCAGGGGATGATGCTTTGGTCTTGTGGCTAAAGGGCATACAGCAACCCCAGTTTAAATTAAATTTATCTCAATGGCAAAAAAATATCAGCGATCGCCTAAGTCAAAATCACTATCATTTGAACTAAATATTTGAACTAAATAGCAAACTGTAAATTTGAATACCGTATTTCCCTCCCCTATGAGCAGAGTCAGTAAACTAAAAGGCTGTGCTAAAATCACCATAATAAGGTAAGGGCAAGCAGCAGGTGGATGGAAAGACATGTTTGAACGCTTCACAGAAAAGGCAATAAAAGTGATTATGTTAGCCCAGGAGGAAGCACGCCGCCTGGGTCATAACTTCGTAGGAACTGAGCAAATTCTCTTGGGTCTAATCGGAGAGGGTACTGGAGTCGCAGCCAAGGTTCTCAAATCTATGGGAGTAAATCTTAAAGATGCTCGCATCGAAGTCGAGAAAATCATCGGGCGCGGTTCTGGTTTTGTGGCAGTAGAAATTCCTTTTACCCCCAGAGCCAAAAGAGTTCTGGAATTATCTTTAGAAGAAGCACGCCAGTTAGGTCATAACTATATTGGTACCGAACACTTACTTCTAGGGTTAATTAGAGAAGGGGAGGGAGTTGCTGCAAGAGTCCTAGAAAACCTGGGCGTAGACTTGTCGAAAGTCCGCACTCAAGTAATTAGAATGCTAGGAGAAACTGCCGAAGTAGCTGCTGGTTCTGGCGGTACTCAAGGCAGAAACAAAACTCCTACTCTCGATGAGTTTGGCTCTAATTTGACTCAGATGGCAGGGGAAGGAAAACTTGACCCTGTAGTCGGTAGACAAAAAGAAATTGAGCGTGTAATTCAAATTCTCGGTAGACGTACCAAAAATAACCCCGTTCTCATTGGTGAACCTGGGGTAGGTAAAACAGCGATCGCCGAAGGTTTGGCTCAACGCATTGCTAATAAAGATATTCCCGATATTCTCGAAGAAAAACGGGTTGTTACTCTAGACATTGGTTTATTAGTAGCAGGTACTAAATACCGTGGTGAATTTGAGGAACGCCTCAAAAAAATCATGGATGAAATTCGTCAGGCGGGAAACGTAATTCTCGTGATTGACGAGGTACATACTCTAATTGGTGCTGGTGCAGCCGAAGGCGCGATCGATGCTGCTAATATCCTTAAACCAGCTTTGGCAAGGGGAGAATTACAGTGTATTGGTGCAACTACTCTGGATGAATATCGCAAGCACATCGAACGGGATGCAGCCTTAGAACGCCGTTTCCAACCCGTACAGGTAGGCGAACCAACGGTGGACGAAACTATTGAAATTCTCTATGGTTTGCGCGAACGTTACGAACAACACCACAAATTAAAAATCTTAGACGAAGCTTTAGAAGCAGCAGCCAAGCTGTCAGATCGTTATATTAGCGATCGCTATCTTCCCGATAAGGCGATCGACTTAATTGATGAAGCTGGTTCTCGCGTCCGCTTGATCAATTCTCAGCTTCCTCCAGCAGCGAAAGAGCTAGACAAGGAACTGCGGGAAATTCTCAAGCAAAAAGACGATGCGGTCAGATCCCAAGACTTCGACCAGGCGGGAGAACTGCGCGATCGCGAAATGGAAATTAAAGAGCAAATTCGCACTATTGCTTCTAACAAGAAAAACGAAGCAGACGGCGGAGAAGACTCTCCTTTCGTAGATGAAGAGGAAATCGCACACATTGTTGCTTCTTGGACTGGCGTACCAGTTAACAAGATTACCGAATCTGAATCCGAAAAACTGATGCACATGGAGGATACCCTGCATCAGCGCATTATCGGACAGGAAGACGCGGTTAAAGCCACCTCTCGCGCTATCAGAAGAGCTAGAGTCGGTCTGAAGAACCCCAACCGTCCTATCGCCAGCTTTATCTTCTCTGGACCTACTGGGGTAGGTAAAACCGAACTTACCAAAGCTTTAGCAACCTACTTCTTTGGTTCAGAAGACGCGATGATTCGCCTTGATATGTCCGAATATATGGAACGCCATACGGTTTCCAAACTGATTGGTTCTCCTCCAGGATATGTCGGCTACAACGAAGGCGGACAGTTAACCGAAGCAGTTCGTCGTCGTCCTTATACTGTAGTGCTATTTGATGAGATTGAAAAAGCCCACCCTGATATCTTCAACATGCTGTTGCAGATTCTGGAAGATGGTCGTTTAACCGATGCTAAAGGCAGAACTGTAGACTTTAAAAATACCCTACTGATCCTGACTTCCAACATTGGTTCAAAGGTAATCGAAAAAGGTGGTGGTGGACTTGGTTTCGAGTTTGCTGATGACCAAGCAGAAGCCAAATACAACCGTATCCGTTCTTTGGTGAATGAAGAGCTAAAAAGCTACTTCCGTCCAGAGTTCCTCAACCGTCTCGATGAAATTATTGTCTTCCGTCAGCTAAACAAAGACGAAGTAAAAGAAATCAGCGAAATCCTACTCAAAGAGGTATTCCAACGCCTAATTGAGAAAGATATTACTTTAGAAGTTACCGAGAAATTCAAAGAGCGTTTGGTAGACGAAGGATACAACCCCGCTTACGGTGCGCGTCCTTTACGTCGAGCAATTATGCGCCTCTTGGAAGATGTCTTGGCTGAAGAAATACTTTCTGGTCGTCTTGGCGAAGGTGATACCGCAGTAGTAGATATCGACGAAGAAAACAAAGTAGCAATTATTCCTCAAAAAGAGAAAGTAGAACTACTTCCTTCTTCGTAAGCGAACAATAACAATTAAATAAATTAGTTTGGGTAGAGACTTTTACATCTCTACCTTTTTTTTGCCTTCCATATCTAAATTTTTTGAGACGGTGGGCATCAAAATCCCGTTGTTTTCCTCTGCTTTGCCAATACCCCAATAGTTAAATAACTTAGTAGCAAACGCTTTAGGAGAAGGTTCGGGAGAGGTTTCGGGAACGGTAACAACAGCTATCTCTACGCCATTTTTCGACTCTAATCGACTAATTGTTTTATTCAAATGACTTTCAGTTTCCTCTTTGAGAATAGATGCCATATCTGTCACCCAACCGCCGCGTATGTCTGTCTGGGATTAATAACATCTTCTAAGAGGATTAAATTATCATCTCACTCAACCACCTCTAACCCGTAATGGAAATCGAGGGCGACTTAGCTATTTTGGTTATTTTGAACACCAATTGTGTGGCTTATTTTCCACAAATTCTTTGAGTTTTTTAGGACTATAATTTATATTTGGAGCGCACCAACGCTGTTTGACACTGTGATGAAAGTTGTTGTCTAAGTCGAATTTAAATTCATCTGGCAATTCAGCGTTTAGCTTAACAATATCTCGGTCTCTGATGCCCAGGGGGTCTAAAACAAAGTCGTTTTTAAAAGAAGTTCTAAAGTCAATCTTCTCAGTATCTTCAGCTAAGGTTAAATCCAAATTTAAACCTAGTTGACTGGCTTCATCACTCATCCATTTTAGGGCAGCATTCGACAAACCCAAAGTTTCGGCTGTGCCACCGCCAACGCAGCCATGAGTTCCTGGAAACCACATTTGTACGATCGTTCCTTCAAAATATTCACCTGGTTGCATGATTGTCACGTCAAAGCCTGGTGTTTTTTCATCTATGGCGATTGCGTGTCGGGCATTCTCAATCATCGAACTTAGTGCGTTGTCGTGAAACTGATATTTGACATTAAAAAGTTCGTCCACCAAAAGCAGGGGGGTAAAATTGGGAATACCTAAAGACCCAACCGTGTCCCAGCAGCCTAGCAATTTAATCTTGACCGATCTACAAACATCATTAATTTGACGAAACTCTCTCGCTTCGTTTCTACGGCGATCGCGATCGCCAATACGATAAATTCTGTAAGCCTCACTTGCTTGGTTAATATCGGGACGTTTGAGCAGTCCAGAGCAACTAATCAAACCAGCCAAACTTCTGACTGTATAAGCACCCCTACTAAAGCCGAACAAAAATATTTCATCCCCAGGCTCATAATTTAGACAAAGAAAGATATAGGCTGATTCGATTTTCTCGTCAATCCACCAGCCAAAAGCACCTCCACCTAATTTTTCAATAGCATCTCCAATATTTTTCAACAGTGACTCGGTTCCACCCTTACTGGGAACTGCACCAATTCCTGGGTCGTAATACAGGACTTGAGGAATTTCTCCTTGCTCTTCTTGAGCCTTCGGTTTGACGGCTTGAGCAATTTTGAAGGCATTGGTGGGGACTTTATTATTTTGGCTTTGCCAAGTTCCATCACAACAAACTATTAAACGTTTCATTTGCTTAAAACCCTCTAACTTTAGTATTATGCTGCTAATTTTTCGGCTAGAAACAGGGAAAAAATCGGGTGTCTTCACCCGTCAGTAGCTAAGAGACAGGCTATTTACAATTCGCGATCGCAATTGTAATTACTATAAATCGAATATCTGCTTCAAAGTGAGATTTGCCTGCCACACTTAGTACAAAATCTATAATGAGCAAGATTATGATGAGTGCAGTTAGGACATAGCAGGCGATCGGCAATTGGCTGATGGGTTTGAGGTGGAGTCTGGGCGGTCTTTACCGCATGATTTCTATCTCTTTGATGAGGTCTAACGGGACTCGATCTGAGATTTGGGGGGACGGATCTAGTTGATACTTGATGTTCGGCGATAAAGTATTCTTGCAACATACGGTGATAAAAGACATAACCCCCACCTACTTTCTTCATTAACAGGTGTTTTGAAGCAAAATCGAGAAAGTAGGCTAAGTTTCTCGGAATTAAACCTTCAATCCAGAGGTTAAGTCGCAAGCTAGCGTGTTGAATGCAGGCTATTCCCCCGCCAAAAAGCAGTCCGAGAACTAGTCCCCAACTGATAACACTAGTTGTCGATTTTAAACCTTGGGGAAATAAACCAATTGGTGCGGGAAGCAAAACAATCGGAATCAAAATCAGCCAGCTCATTAAAACGACAATCGCCGAATTAATAGCCGATCTCCAGATACCTTGATTGGGAACAGTTTTGGTCGGTATTTCCGAGCCTCTCAACCCTCGAATCAAGCCGATGATCAGCCCAATAATCCAGCCAATAATTACCCCAAATACGATTACCTGGAAGTAATCGCTCGGTTCTTTCCAGGTTAGAAAACACCACACCACACCGATGGGAGACAAAATTTGACTCCACCTCCATCCATATTTCAAGCCTTCAAGCAGCTCTGGACGGGTTTTTTTCCAGGGAAACGTAAGCGTCTCAAAGGTTGTGATTTCTGTTCCATCGCCGAAATTCCACAATAAAACCAGCCCCCACATTACAGCATTAACAATTAGTACTTTGGATAAATTGATTTTGTCGTTATCAAAGTCAAAGGTACGTCCTAGTAATAAAATCGATAGGATAGCCAGAATACCAAGAGAGATAGTACCAAACTGATAGAGCCTTTTTTGAAGATTAGTCTGTAACCAATGTGGCTGCATCTGCTCGATTAGAAAGACAGACTGAGATTCTTGAGATATTCGTCGCGCCAGCCAAGTTAACCAGTGCCTTGCTCGATCTTGGGGATATTGCCGAACTCCCTTATACTTCAACATTCGTTCGACATAGGCATTAAATAGATGATGACGGCGTTCTTTACCAGAGGGAAACTGTTGCCACAAATCTACTGCGGAGCGATCGCGATAGACAGTACTCATGATCTTAAGAATCAAAGGGGTTTGGGCAAAATGTCTTAATTCGCTATCTTGCTGCAACAGTGTTTTCAAGCCCGTAAGAGGGTCACCCGCCAGAGATAAGAACTCTAAAACTTGTTCTGACGTGAGAGGTTTGATACAAATCGCACTACTAAGCTGCAAATGGACTGTAAGTGCCTCATAATCTTCAACTCGGCTACAAACTACCATTTCGGTAACACTATGAACCCCAACAAATTGATTTAGAGCTTCAACGCAACGATCGCGCTTTCCCGTCTGTACCTCATCTAATCCATCGAGGAATAAGATTAATTGTTCGTTCTCGATCCAAGGCTTACTTAAGGACTTGGGAACCTGATATTTATTTTTTAATTCTTCAACTAACCATTGTTCTATTGGCTGCTGCTTGTATCCCCAAGAAGCTAAATTAAGCACCACGGGAATCGGCATGGTTAAATCTGCTTCGGTTCGAGCGAGCTGCTTTTGAACTAGCTGTAGTAAAGCAGTAGTTTTTCCCGAACCTGGCTCTCCTAAAATTAACAGGGTTTTACCCTCTCCGACTCGTTCTAAAATGTCGGTTGTTTTAAGTCGCTCGAAAGACTCATCTAATACTGCTTCATTTTCGATATCTGTAAAAGGGCAATATATGGCATCGGAACTAGCTTTCCAGTCTAGGTCAATGGCATGATTACCACCCAGAGAAGAATTAAGAAAACCATCGATCCAGAATTCCCTAACTTTGCTTAACAAGATCTTGCGCTGTTGATATTCGCGTTTAGTCAAAATCTGGCGCACTACTGGAGTTTTACCCAACCACTCCACCACATCTGTGACGCGATCGCGATATTGCTCGCGACTTAACACGGTAATGTTGTGATTATGAACGATGTTACCATCGCCGACTGCGAAACCAGACGCTGGGGCTACAAACTTTTGATTGTATTTAGCACTGTGTTCGACCATCAGATTCTCCAATAATTAAGAGCCAAATGTATTAGTTACGCTGTTGCGATCGCCAAAGGCATTACCTTTACTTTCACCTTGAAACACTATGTTGTATTTACTATCTGCTGCTTGAGGCTGTATTTGTTCCAGTACCTTCTCAGCTTGTTTGACAATCTCTTGGTCTCGGTCGGCACCAGCTTCGGCTAATTTTTTCTTAAGAGGTGCTTCGTAGGTTTCGGGATCTTGCTCGTGTTCTGCCAAAAGCATTTCTGCCGTAGGTTTGCCAGCAAACTTGCGCTTAATCAAGGCTTTCAAACCTAAATAAGCATCTGGAGCCACCTCACTAGCAGCTTTTGCTGCTCCTGCAACCAATGCAGCAACAATTATAGAAATTGGTTCCATTTCTCATACTCCTTTCAATATGATTCGTTGAGTAAGCCGATTCAACTTGTACTACTCTTAACTGAATCTTACTTCTGCCACTCATGACTAAATTTTAAAAAAAACAGTTAAATTGAGCATCCGAAAAACGTCTTTAGTTCTTCACTTACTAAAGATGTAAATAGTCTCTAACTTTAGTCTTCCTACTCGATCTATACGATCGCTATACTCAAGTTACCGAACACACAACGGGTATAGTTTTTCCTCTGGCTTTTTCTAATATTGCGATCGCCTTGGATAGATTTTTACTTTACAGGCAATTATTCACGGGCTAACAAAGACTTTAGAATTAAGGTGTTGTTCCTGCTTGATTTTGTTCAAATCATTGTTATCAAAAAAACTTAGATGTTTATTTGAGTTATTAAAAATACAGGAATTGTCGAACAAACTGAGCCTGAGTTGGTTATCGAGGTTAATTCCGACTTATACCGCGTCTAGTTTGAAAACCATGGTTTTTGCTGAGGCTAAGGGAAAAGGGGAAAGGAGAAAGGGGTAATCCCCGCATCTAGGGGAAAAGGTTTGGTGAGTCTGTCTACTCCCTAGTTTAAAACTCCAGTGTTGAATGTGGACGAGGTTTAGCTGCTAAGATTAAAATTAACTCTTACGTTGCCATTAATGGAAGAGCATTAAGAGTTGCATCTTCAATCTAGCCAATACCAGGGATAAACTTCAACTTCTGAATTGCTTTCTCGGCGATTTGCGAATAACTCGATTCACCGCAGAGGATTTTACCCATCAATTGACCTGCAACAGGGCGTTTAACCCCAAGTTTGTAGGCGATTTTAGGAGCTTTGTAAAACAGTCCCGCTAAAAAGTCAGCTTTAGAGAGATTATCGCCCCATTCTTGGTTTATCGCTTCGGTATAGCCAGCCAAAGCGTTAGCCTCACCCGCCAGCGCACTATTAACTATTTCTGCTGCCTTAACTCCTGTATACATCGCGGGGCGTATACCTTCCCCGATGAGCGGATCGACTATTCCTGCTGCTTCTCCTGCCAGCAAAAAGCGATCGCCGTATAAAACTCGCTCCTTGTCCCACAAGTTTAGGGGATGTTCCCGATATTCTCCCTGGTTCGGGTCGAGATCGAATAGTTCGGCATACTTATATAACTGTTTTTTTAGTTCGTCGGGTTTACCCTTGGGATTTCGCACGTAGGCAGCACTAAAAGAATAGCCATCAGCTTTGGGAAAACACCACATAAAGCCATTTTTCAACGAACCAAAATCAAAAAATGCCATGTTCTTACGGCGATCGCTCACTTCTCCTGGTACTTGCAAACTAGCTGCTGCAACAGTAGCAGTATCGCCCATCCCCAATAGCTTGGCTATGGTACTGTTAGCACCATCGGCTGCAATTAAATACTTACCTGCAAACGTTCCCGCGCTAGTCTCAATTTGCCAAGTGTCGCCCTGTAAAGTAGCCCCTGTAACTTTAACACCGCTCTTAAATTCTACCCCTTTGCCCGTAGCCTGCTCGATTAGAAAATTATCGAACTGTTCCCGTTGCACCATCCACATCGGAGTCACGCCTTTTAACTGCACCTCAGCAGGGTCGCTCATTTTAAACGTATATTTGACCTGAGAAACATGATTCTGCACTACGGGAGCAAAATCAAAATCAAACCACTGGGCGATCGCGGGAGACACCCCACCGCCACAAGATTTGGTACGGGGAAAAGTAGCTTTATCTAATACCAGAACCGAATGTCCTTGTTTTGCCAAATGATAGCTCGCACTGCTTCCAGCTGGACCAGCACCCACGATGATACAGTCAAACATATAGTAATACCTTGATGAATAAAGATTTTTAAACCTCTAACACCTTAGATCGGGCAATTCAAATACGCAACAAAATTGCTGACTAGTTACCAGTAACTAATCTTCTTTCTAACTTTTGACTTTTTACTTACTACTTATTACTTTCCTAATCTGGCTGTATTCCCGAACCGACGGGGGCGATCGAGTTTAACTTAAGCTCTGGCAGATCTTGTTCGATCTGATGCAGATTCCATTCGTTTTTAAACAACAATACTGGTCTACCCCAGTTATCCTTGACGGCGATCGCATTAAAGATCCGACCTGCTTTTTCTAGGGCTGACCAACCACCGTTGACCCAACGCGCTACGCTATAGGACAAGGGTTCGACCCTGGTTTCCACGTTGTATTCATTTTGCATCCGAAACTGGACTACTTCAATTTGTAGCTGTCCTACCGCAGCTAAAATCGGGTCGCGTTTGAATTCGTCGGTAGAATACATGATCTGTACCGCGCCTTCTTCCTGTAGTTCCTTGATTCCTTTCTGGAACTGCTTGAACTTAGAAGGGTTGGGATTTTTAAGATAGGCAAAAATTTCGGGGGAAAAACAGGGAATCCCTTCATAGACGATTTTTTTACCGTTGTAGATCGTATCGCCGATCGCAAATACCCCAGGATTATTCAGACCGATAATATCCCCAGGAAAAGCCTCATCAAGAGATTCTCTACCCTGAGCAAACAACTTTTGCGGACGAGATAAACGCACGGTTTTGCCAGTACGGGCGTGCTGCACCGTCATGTCTTTTTCAAACTTACCTGTGCAGACACGGACGAACGCCACGCGATCGCGATGTTTGGGATCCATATTTGCCTGAAGTTTAAACACGAACCCCGTAAATTCTTCGTAAGTCGGCTCAATTACGCCGACAGAGGAATTATGAGCTTCTGGTTCTTGAGCATACTCCAAAAAGGCTTTAAGGAACAGCTCGACTCCAAAGTTGGTCATGGCACTACCAAAGAAAACTGGGGTCATTTTCCCTGCATGAACCTGCTCTAAGTCAAATTCTGCCCCAATCTCATCGAGGATTTCTAATTCTTCTTTTAGCTGATAGTAAAGCTCTTGTTCGAGCAGATCTTCAATGCGCGGATCTCCCAGTTCGATTACCGTATCCTGGGCTGCTTTGCTCCCGTGAGAACGACGTTCAAACAGGTGAATTTTTCTTTCCCGTCGGTCGAATACTCCCTTAAAGCGATCGCCCATACCGATGGGCCAATTTACCGCATAGGTCTGTAAGCCCAATTCCTGCTCGATCTCGTCGATTAGTTCAAAAGCATCTCGACCTGGACGGTCTAACTTATTAACGAAAGTAAAAATAGGCAGCGATCGCAACTGGCAGACTTCAAACAGCTTGCGAGTTTGTGGCTCAAGTCCCTTAGCAGCATCGATCAGCATCACCGAATTATCCGCAGCAGCCAAAGTACGGTAAGTATCTTCACTAAAGTCTTGGTGTCCAGGAGTATCTAACAAGTTAATCTGAAAATTGTCGTAGATAAACTGCAACACCGTCGAGGTAATCGAAATACCCCGTTGCTGTTCCATCTCCATCCAGTCCGAAGTTGCACTACGCTGCGCTCGTCGGGCTTTTACTGCCCCCGCTTCATGTATTGCCCCTCCGTAGAGTAAGAGCTTTTCTGTTAGAGTAGTCTTCCCCGCGTCAGGGTGGGAAATAATCGCAAAGTTACGACGACTGGATACAGCCTGTTCGATTTCGGTCTGGAGTTCTACGGGCATTGAGAATTAATTACTATAGCATTCTTAAATATTATATCTTTTACTCGGAATCTCTATTTCTAGATATCCGTAGTCAGAAAAGTGAGACTATGCTAACTAATTAACAGCTTGAGTAAGTCAAAATGATAAGTTACGGTCTACTGTAATAAAAACATCAAACTCTTTTTCTGCTAACGCTAACAGCTCACCGTTTTTAGTTCCTGACCATCCCATTTGAGAAACTGTTTTTATATTTTGTCCGCTAAATTCTCTGGCTAAACGGCGATCGATACATTCATCTAAGAGCAATTTCATAACTTATGCGGTCGCAGTGGTTATTTGTTTCTCCATTTCTTCTAGTAAACTAACCGCTTGTTCTCTAGTGACGCTAGGAAATCCTGCTAAAAAATCACCTATAGATTCTCCAGCTTTCAAATAGTCTATAAAGGTTTGTATTGGAACTCTAGTATTAGCAAATACAGCAGTTCCACCCATCACCTCATCAGATACACTTATAATTTGCGATTTTTCTAACATGAGTTTTCTTAATATATCTAATATCTATATTTTAATATCTAGCCTATTATTGGTTTTCAGTTATGAGAGGGTCGCATTATCTCCCCGTCTGCTGTAATTCGGCTGCATACCAGCGAGTAATATTTGCTTCGCTATGACTCATGACTAAACCCAAACCTTGTAAGATTTCCAAACAGCTAGCAATAGCACCAGCTTTTTTTCTTCCTTTAAATTGCGCTGCAATTTGTATCTCTGTCCATTCTCCCCCTTGGGTACGTATCTATTCACCCTTCAATCAATCTATAGATAATTACCGCAACCGAAAAATAAGTGTCTGTGACGTTTTACGATTAGAGTTGATAAAAAATAGCGACACAAATATTTAAGAGGTTAGTAATGCGAATTTTGATGATGGGGGGGACTCGCTTTATTGGGGTTTACCTAACTAAGGTTTTACTAGAACAAGGGCATGAAGTGGTATTGTTTAATCGGGGTAACAATCCCGCACCAGATGGAGTAAGTCAGATTCAGGGCGATCGCAAGGATGCAAGCCAACTCAAAGAAAAGCTGTCGGGGGAAAGCTTTGATGCGATCTTTGATAATAATGGTCGGGAATTAAGCGACACGCAACCTTTAGTGGAAATATTTAAGAATAAGGTAAAACACTTTGTCTATGTCAGTTCGGCGGGAGTATATTTAAAATCTCACCAAATGCCTCATATGGAAGGAGATCCCGTAGATCCCAATAGTCGCCACAAGGGTAAACATCACACCGAAGCCTATTTAGCCGAGTCGGGTATTCCCTGGACTTCGATTCGCCCAGTGTATATTTATGGACCGCAGAATTACAACGATCTTGAAGCCTGGTTTTTTGACCGCCTTGTACGAAATCGTCCCATACCTATTCCTGGTAACGGGATGTATATCACTCAGTTTGGTCATATTCAGGATCTAGCAACTGCAATGGCTAGGGTATTGGGTAACCAAACAGCTATCGGTAAGATCTATAATATTTCGGGCGTTCGCTATGCAACTTTTGACGGTTTGGCTTATGCCTGTGCCGAGGCTGCGGGTAAATCTCCTGAAGATATTAAGCTAGTGCATTACGATCCAAGTAAGTTTGACTTCGGTAAACGCAAGGCTTTTCCTATACGCCAACAACATTTCTTTGCCGATATACATCGTGCCAAAACCGAACTTGATTGGCAACCAAAATACGATTTGATCTCTGGTTTAAAAGACTCGTTCCAGAATGATTATCTTGCTTCAGGTAGGAATCAGTCGGAAATTGATTTTTCTTTGGATGAAAAAATATTAGGGGCAACATAGATCCAGCCAGAAATTAAGCTGAGTGCTACGGCTATCCAAAACAAAATTATGCTGGGGGTATCCCATTGAGGAGAGAGGGGAGCGATTAAAAAAGCGATCGCCATAATTTGTCCCACAGTTTTGAGTTTGCCCCAGATATTTGCCCCCGAAATGCTGGTGCTACCAGTTAGGTTGGGGTTGACGCGCCAGCCCGCGATCGCTAATTCCCTGGCTAAAATTAAAAATACTCCCCAAGCAGGAACTAGCTGCAATTCTATCAAGGACAGTAACGTGCCTAAGACTAAAAGCTTATCTACTAGGGGATCGAGGAATTTGCCCAACTCCGTTACCAGATCTAGCTTACGAGCTAAATAGCCATCCACCCAATCTGTTCCTGCTGCAATGACAAAAATTCCCACGCAGAGCCAACGGTTGCTCGGTGTGGGGTAGTTGAGTAGATAAAGAATAAAGGGAAGCCCTAAAAGGCGAGATAGAGTAACCCAAGTTGGAAGATTCATGAAGTATCTCAAAGTTGTTTAGCAAAACCTGGAAATTCCATCATAATGTCTTGGCTCGATCTTCAACAAGCTCCTTTACGTGCCAAAACCACGGCAACGGTACGTACAATTAAACTGATGTCGTATAACAAAGACCATCTTTTTTGATAGTTAATATCCATACGTACAATGTCTTCAAAATCCAGGACTTGTGAGCGACCCTTAACCTGCCATTCTCCTGTAATACCTGGCTTGACTTTCAAACGCTCAAAATGATGCTCTTCATACATAGCAACTTCCTCAGAAGTGGGAGGACGAGTGCCTACCAAGCTCATCTCACCCTTAAGGACATTCCAAAATTGAGGGAACTCATCGAGGCTGGTGCGACGTAAAAAACGACCTACTTTGGTAATACGCGGATCGTTTTCGTTCTTAAAAATGTGTCCTGTAGCCTGGTTTTTCACTAAATGCTTTTGGCGGTCTGCATTAGCAATCATCGAGCGAAACTTCCAGATTCTAAAAGGTTTTCCTTCAAAACCACAGCGAACCTGACTATAAAAAATACTCCCTGGCTCGTCAAGCTGCATAGCGATCGCTACGGGAATTGTAATAATTCCTGTAATAGCCAAACCAATAGTTGCACCAAATATATCTAATATTCGTTTTGCTTTGCTGGTCACTGAAGGATGAACTTGAGTTTCGACAGATAGTGGCAGAACTTTTACGTTTCTTAGACGAACATTAATAGGTGAAGACATAAATAAAGAATTAAATAATATAGGCTTGATTGTTAATACAGTTTGATTATGCTGTCTGTCTAATCTTATTGATTTCAGATTCTGTATTGCTAGGCATCTTCCCCTTCTTTACCAAATCTTTAAGAAACGATTATTGAATTTAAAGCTTTTATATTTTGGTATTTTTAAACTCAATCAAATATGCGACCAAAGATACAAGACCTATAAACAATAGCTGTGCTAAACAAATCTTAAATCACTCCAACTTATATAAAAATTTGTCTAGACAAATTTCTGATATTTCTGCAATAAAAATAGCAGTTGGGGCGCAATTGAAACCTGGGATTTGCAATTGCAATATTTTGAAAAAATTCATAAATACATTGTTTTATAAAGCTCAATTCAAGCCTAATTTGCTATAAATTTAAATATTTTTCTTTTTTTAATGATACAAAGGAGATGTTTGTAGCGAACTTAGGATCGACTTTCTCTATGGAAGACCAATCTCGTTATCTAGAGTCTAATATTAATTACGAAGAACTAATGCAATTAGTTCCATTTATGTCTGATTTGCCAGAAGATAGTATTCACAAAATTGCTGCTCATTTTGTCACCATCACTCACCCACAAAACCAAATACTCTTGTTAGAAAATGATTGGGGAGGCTCAGTATATTTTATTTTAGAAGGTTGGGTAAAAATTCGTACCTACAATCTTGATGGGAAAGAAGTTACCTTGAATATTTTGGGTAGAGGCGAAATTTTTGGTGAAATGGCAGCGATGGATAAAATGCCACGTTCGACAGATGCTATTACTCTAACCAAAACATTAATTGGTAGAATACCAGCAGAGGACTTTGTTAATCTTATTACCACCGAACCTATGGCGGGAGTTCGTCTAGTTCAACTAATGGCAAAGCGTTTGCGTCAGGTAAACAGAAGACTGCAATTACGTGAGGCTAGTAGTATTTCAAGAGTTGCTGATGCCATTTTGTTTTTAGTCGAAGGACAGGGAACAGAATGTGAAAGAGGTACAGAAATTCCTAATCTACCTCATCGCGAGCTTAGTAGCTTGAGCGGATTAGCTAGAGAAACTGTCACTAGAGTCTTAACCAAACTAGAGAAAAAGGGTTTGATTCAAAGAAACGCTGACTCAATGCGTATTCCCGATCTACCTGCTTTGGAAGACACTATTTGTTAGCATACTCAGACCTACTATTATATTTTGGTTTAACCAATTAAACAGCTCTATGTCAAAAGAAGACCATAAACACTCATTATTTGATGCAGCCAACCGAGTTGATGACGATGAGATTAATTGGGTCGATCAAGAAGATTCTGAGTTAGTTCAATCTGATACAATTTCTTCTCAGAAAAAAGTTGAAAAAGTAACCAAAGCTCCTACCAACACAGTAGTGATGGTAGAAACTGCTTTTTTGGCTAGTGCTGCTAGTTTGGTTTGGCTGATTAACTATTATTTTCCCATTGGACCAATCTTAAAAATTTTCTTTCCTATTCCCATTGCTTTAATTTACCTGAGGCGGGGTAAACGTGCTTCCTGGATGGCAGCGATTGTATCGGGATTACTGCTTTTGGTCTTGATGGGACCTACTCGCAGCATTATCTTTTTGATGCCTTATGGTCTGATGGGAGTGCAGCTAGGAGCTTGTTGGCAGCGTAAGATCAGCTGGCTTTTTTCGATTATTTTTGGTGCTGCGATTGGCACCTTAGGAATATTCTTTCGTTTCTGGCTGACTTCGATTTTAATTGGCGAAAATCTTTGGATCTATGTGATCACTCAAATTACCCAGATGGCGGACTGGATATTTTTGAAGCTTGGTATTTTGGCACAGCCAGATTTTGCTTTAATTCAAACCTTGGCTCTTGGCTTGATTATAGTTAACAATCTAGTTTATTTATTTGCGGTTCATTTAGTAGCTTTAATGTTGCTCGACCGTTTAGATAATCCTATTCCTCGCCCTCCTGAATGGGTTAGGGTTCTGTTGGATTATTGATTTTTTAGTTATCTGTATACAGCTAAAAGTTTAGTTGTACTGTTTGAATTATACGAGGGCGATCGCTTTTTCCATACAACAATGCGATCGCCAAAAAATATTTACGCAACTGAATTATATAAAGTATTTGCCACGGGTAAAGCTTTACCTTTTTCCTGATATATCTCTACTAATATATCCATGACTTCTATGGCATTTTCTAATGCTTCTTGATATGTTTCGCCATGTGTCACCCACTGCTGCTCATCTGCAAAATCTGGTAGAGATACAAGAAAACAATTATCTTCATTACTCCATTGAATTACAATCTTGTATTTTAAGCTATCCATTATTTTCTGCCTCTTCTACTGCTTCTTTCACTCTCTTCTCTTGATATTTTTGAGCGTCTTTGCTATCTTTTCCTGACAGAATAACATTTTGCTTCACGTTGGGATGTTCCCAAACAGTATGACTACCCTTACCTCTATCTTTGAGAAGAGTGAAGCCAGCCTTCTTTAACATTGATTTTAACTCACGTATTTTTTTAGGCAAATTTACTCTATATTGATAAGCTGTAGATCTTTACGAATAGTATACAGTTTAATCTATACACGTTCGTATTCTGTGTTGAGTTACTAGATTAATTTTAGTGTTTGCAATGAGTAAGTGCGATCGCAATATAGAAATTCAATCTAGAACGTAATTAAAACCATTAAACTTAAGTATATTGGCTGTAGTGCAATGATGAAATGAATACACAACTTGTCGAATCTATATATCAAGTTATTCAATCTCTTTCTGACGAAGAGCGATCGCTTTTGGAAGAAAAATTATATACAAATCAGCCTTATCCTTCTCAAGAAGAAATTATTGCTTTAGCCGAAACGAGTAATGTTTTTCATTTTCTCCATAACGAACCAGATATCTATACATTAGAGGATGGAGAACCTGTTTAATGACTCTAGACAAAGGTGATATTGTATTGGTTAGATTTCCCTTTAGCGATCTTAGTCAAACTAAATTACGTCCTGCTTTAGTATTAGCAGTTAGCAAAACTATTGATGAAATTACGCTTTGTTTCATCTCTTCTCAAAATACTAAAAGCTTAACTTATGATGAGTTTGTAATTTCTATATCCGATAGTGAATTTGCTCAAACAGGATTAAAAACAGACTCTAAAGTTAGAGTAACCAGAATAATTACATTGGAACGTAAATTAATACTTAGAAGAATTGGTAAATTAGGTAAAAAGCAAATGCAAACTCTAAATGAGACTTTAGTTACAGCATTTAATTTAGATTAAAGCGATCACTGGTTCTTCCATCTTTTAAAAAGTGCGATCGCATTATTCAAGTTTCTTAATTCCTTTTAGTTATGTCTCTCGCAAAGACGCAGAGGCGCAAAGGATTTAGATCGCGATCTCATTTCTCACAACATACGGATCACGCTATCAAAACAGTCTCATTAATAAACTGAAAATATGTTTATTTGTTATAAGTCATGTCTTTAAGTCTGAAACTGGAATTGAAATCTGATAACCAAGTAATAGTTACAAATTCTTTGACTAATGAATCTAGAAAGGTCAGCGTTAGCTTTTTACAAAGAGTTACCAATAACTCTCTAACAATGTTATTTCAATATAAATATTATGAATTAATAATCAATGCAGAAGAAACATGGCGCAGCATTGAGTGTTTTAATTCTAAAAGAGAAGAAGAATATGAAATTTATATAGAACAGCAATTTAGAAGAGTTATGTCAAACAATGATTGGATAAAAATTTCAGATTACGATAGAAAAATGTACCAAAAAGCTTTATCTTCTTGGGCAAATTCGTATAATTCTCAACCCAATAAACAAAGTTTTGATAAATTTGTATTTATTCCTGTTGCAGGTGGTGCAATGGCTGGTGCTTTGACCTATAGTACTATTGGTGGCGTGGGAATAGCTGCTGCTGGAAGTGCAGTAGGAATTGGAGCATTGGGTCTAACTGCTTTGGGAACAATAGGAGGTTTAGCTGCTTATGGTGTAGGCAAAGCAGTTTGCTAAAACCATATCATTTTTTTCTACAAAGCTTCGTGGTGTTAACTAAAGCAAAAACACATAATATATTAGAAAATATCTCCAAAAACTCAGACTCCGAATACTTATAAACAATTAAATAACCAATTAGCAAGAGTCACCACAATGAATATACAATGAATAATTGCTGAAAATATCAACTTCTCTGCTAGTCATATGACCGCTGAAACGAACCTCTCTACTCGGTTAAATTTTTCGACTGTTTCAATAACATTTGCCAGTCATTAGGAGGATTATCATTGTCTAACATTCTTGCAAAGACTCGATAAGCATCAGTTTTACTTTCATACGCACGTTTCGACTTTGTATCGTTTACCCAAGCATAGACAATAATTTTTTGCTGTTGATGATAGCGAAAAAACAAGCGATATTGTTGAAAAAACTTAGCTCGAAACCAATGCTTGTATTCCGTACCAAGAGTGTTTCCCTGACGGTATTCTTTGCGAGTTGGATCTTGAGGAATAATTTCAAATGCCAGTTTATTGATAGCTGCTAATCGTTTAGTAGCATTTTTCTTTTTATAGTCTTGCGGGTATTTTTGGCGCAGGCGTTCTACTTTGAGAGCTAATGCTTCTAGCTGACTTAGAAATAATGGGTGAGCAAAGATACGCCAGCCATTGATAATTAAAGAATTATTCTCTGACAAAGCTATTCATCCTCATCAGACAATGATGCATTTAAATCTATGTCTACATTTTCTACTAAAGATTGAACTCGCTTTAAAGTTTTTGATGTAATAGGTTGTATATGTTGCGGATTTTGTTTTATGTCTTGCGCCAGAAAATCCAGGAACTTACCTAATATTGGATCTTCTTCCAATGTTTCACTGCGAGTAATAGTTACTGTGCCATCTGAGTTTATGACATAAGTAATTTTGTCTTTTTTATTCAAGCCTAATGTTTTACGTACTATATCTGGAACAGTAGTTTGATACCTGTCAGTCAGGGAAGATTCAGCTTGCAATATTTTAGTCATTGTTACTTTTTTGAGAGTTGTTTTGATTTTAACCTATTAAGTAATGCAATTGCATTGCTTGATCCAAAACCTCTAATTAGCAAGAGTGACGGCAATGAATATACAATAAATAATTGCTGAAAACCCAACTTCTCTGCTAGTCATATGACCGCTGAAACGAACCTCTCTACTCAATACGATCCCAAGCAAACCGAAGCCAAGTGGCAACAATACTGGGCGGAAAAGGAAGTATTCAAAGCCGATCCTAATGCCGAAGGTGAATCTTATAGCATTGTGATTCCCCCACCTAATGTTACAGGAAGCCTGCACATGGGACACGCTTTTGAGAGTGCGCTGATCGATACTTTGATTCGCTACCATCGAATGATTGGCTGTAATACCCTGTGGTTGCCTGGGACGGATCACGCCAGTATTGCCGTGAGTACCATTGTGGATAAGCAAATTAAGGGGTCAGGTAAAACCCGTCAGGATGTTGGCAGGGAGGCATATTTAAAACAGGCTTGGGAATGGAAAGAAAAATCTGAAAGCACGATTATCAATCAGTTAAAGAGTCTGGGAGTGTCGGCTGACTGGACGAGGGAAAGGTTTACGATGGATGAGGGTTTGTCTGATGCGGTGAAGACAGCCTTTGTTAAGCTTTACGAGGAAGGGCTGATCTATCGCGGAAATTATTTGGTTAACTGGTGTCCTGAGTCTCTTTCGGCGGTATCGGACTTGGAAGCAGAGAACAAAGAGGTAGATGGGCATCTGTGGCACTTCCGCTATCCGTTAACTGATGGTAGTGGTTATTTGGAAGTAGCGACAACTCGCCCCGAAACGATGTTGGGTGATACGGGAGTGGCGGTTAATCCTAACGATGAGAGATATAAGGATTTAATTGGCAAAACGGTTACTCTGCCCATAGTAGGGCGGGAAATTCCGATTATTGGTGACGAATTTGTTGACATGGAATTCGGTACGGGTTGCGTTAAGGTTACGCCAGCACACGATCCTAATGACTTTGAGATGGGCAAACGCCATAACCTACCGATGATTAATATCATGAACAAGGATGGCAGTCTCAATGAGAATGCAGGGGAGTTTCGGGGACAGGATCGCTTTGTTGCCCGTAAGAATGTTGTCAAGAAACTGGAAGAGTTGGGCAACTTAGTAAAAATTGAAGACTATCGCCATAGCGTTCCCTATAGCGATCGCGGTAAAGTACCAGTAGAACCTCTATTATCGACCCAGTGGTTTGTCAAAATTGAACCTTTGGCGCAAAAGGCTTTAGCTTGCTTAGATCACGAAAATTCACCCCACTATGTCCCCGATAGATGGAAAAAGGTATATCGCGACTGGCTGGTTAAAATCAAAGACTGGTGTATCTCCCGTCAGCTATGGTGGGGTCATCAAATTCCCGCCTGGTATGTAGTTTCGGAAACGGGAGGCGAGATTACCGATAACACGACCTTTATTGTCGCCTACGATGAGGCAGAAGCCAAAGCAAAAGCGATCGCTCAATACGGAAATGAGGTTCAATTAGAACAAGATCCTGATGTACTAGATACTTGGTTTTCTTCTGGATTATGGCCCTTTTCCACTATGGGGTGGCCTAACGAAACTGCGGATCTCAAAACCTATTATCCTACTTCTACTCTAGTTACAGGCTTTGATATCATCTTTTTCTGGGTTGCCCGCATGACCATGATGGCGGGACACTTTACCGACAAGATGCCCTTTGATGATGTTTATATTCATGGCTTGGTCTTGGATGAAAACGGACAGAAAATGTCCAAGTCGAAAAATAACGGCATCGATCCGCTATTGATGATCGATAAGTATGGTGCGGATGCGCTGCGCTACACCCTAATAACTAAAGTTGTGGGTGCGGGACAAAATATTAGCTTCGATTATGACAGGAAGAAACAAGAATCTTCCTCGGTAGAGGCTTCCCGCAACTTTGCTAACAAGCTGTGGAATGCTTCGCGGTTTGTGATGATGAACTTGAAGGGAAAAACACCGCAGGAATTAGGACAACCCGATGCCGATCTAGAATTATGCGATCGCTGGATCTTATCTCGTTTTTATCGAACTGTTGCCCAAACTAGAGGTAATATTGAGTCTTACGGTTTGGGAGAAGCAGCCAAAGGCTTGTATGAATTTATTTGGAATGATTTTTGTGACTGGTATATCGAACTAGTCAAAATCCGACTATGGCAAGATGAAGGTTCACAATCTCGTAAAGTAGCACAGCAAACCTTGGGTTATGTCCTGGAAGGTATACTCAAACTGCTGCATCCCTTTATGCCTCATATCACAGAGGAAATTTGGCAAACTCTGACTCAAGCAGACGAACAACAAACTTTAGCTTTACAGGCTTATCCAGAAGTAGCAGAAGATTTAATCGATCCCGAACTAGAAACTAGTTTCGATCTACTCTTCAGTACCATCAGCACTATCCGTAACCTACGCGCCGAGTCGGTAATTAAGCCAGGAGAAAAGATCAAAGTAATTCTGCAAACTGAAAGCCAGGAAGAAATTAAGTTGCTTGAGAGTACTGCTAGCTATATTCAAGATATTGCTAAGGTAGGAGAGCTTATTATTACTTCTACCCTAGCTGAAGATTTCGGACAGGTAATTGTCGGGGTAACGGGGACGGTGCAAATTTTAATTCCTTTAACGGGTTTGGTTGACGTAGCTGCATTACAAGGTAAACTACAGAAGAAATTGGATAAAATAGAGAAAGATATAAAATCTCTTACTGGTCGGTTGAACAATCCAGGGTTTATTAATAAAGCACCCGCAGAAGTAATTCAAACCGCAAAAGATGACTTGGCAGAAGCTCAAAAACAAGCAGAAATATTGCGGGAGCGTTTGGAGCGTCTAAAGTAAAAGTATTATTAACGATCTAACCAATCATATTCATGTCCAAGACTTCTCACTGCCATGTTATATCTAGCTCAAGTTCAAATCAACCCTGATTCGGCAGAAGTACAGCTACAGGTGCTTGCGCGTCAGGAATCGGAATATGTCTGGGAAGTTGATAATTCTGAGACTTTACCACTAACCAAAGAAAGCTCTCTTTGTGCGGGAGTTTTGATCTTGGTAGAAATGAATCAAGATCGACAAATTGTCAGTATCCAAGATGCTAAGGAGTGGGTCTTGAGCATCTTACAGCAATATATGACCAAAAATGCGATTAATCCTCAGTTTATCGAGACTGAACAAAGCAAAGTAGAAAAGTGGCGACAGGAAATTACTGCTCAAAATCTTGAATTAAATCGCCGTGCGCTAGAAATTGAAACTCGTCGCGAACAGCTACAAGAATTGGAACAAGAGTTAAAGCGGGATCGTGAAGAATTAGATCGGTTGCAAGAACAGTTGAGCAATCAGTAAAAATTAATTTTTCAATTCCCAACTCCGAACTAATAAAATATTATGCTCGACTTTACCAAACCCCTATATCCTCTAATGCTTTCGGCAGTTAAAAGCGATCCTGAAACTGCTCATCGTCAGATGCTTAAAACATTGAATAATCTGGAATTAAATCGTCATTCTGTCTGGGGTGGTTTGGCAATTAAGCAGATCGAAAAGTCTTTTTGTGTCAGAGATCCGCGTCTGCAACAGACACTGTGGGGGTTAGATTTTAATAATCCCTTCGGTTTGGCTGCGGGGTTTGACAAAGATGGTACGGCAGCGGGAATGTGGAATAGTTTTGGCTTTGGCTTTGCTGAATTAGGGGCAGTCACCTTACATTCCCAACCAGGGAACCCTCGCCCACGGATGTTTCGTTTGCCTCAAGATAAAGCAGCACTCAATCGCATGGGTGCAAACAACTTGGGTGCAGCAGTGATGGCGGATACTCTAACTCAAATCTGGAAACGGCAACCTCGCAAGATTCCCATCGGGATTAACCTGTGTAAATCAAAAATTGCCTCCTTGGAAGATGCAGCAGCTGATTACATCGGCAGCTTTAAATATTTACAGGATACCGCAGACTACTTTGCGATCAACGTAAGCTCGCCCAACACTCCAGGATTGCGATCGCTTCAGGCTATAGAACAACTAGAACCAATCCTGTCGGGCTTACAGGCAGCAAATACCCAACATAAACCCATACTTATTAAAATAGCGCCCGACCTCGAACGTCAAGATATTAAGGAAATTCTTAATCTAGCAACTAACTATAATCTGGCTGGGGTGATCGCTACCAATACTACTATTCGTCGGGATGGTTTAAGAACTGATATTTTGAAAGAAACAGGTAACAGTATTAAAGACGAAGCGGGCGGGATTAGCGGTTTACCTGTGAAAGAGCGTTCTACGGAAATAATTCGCTTTATTTATCAAGAAACTAACGGAAAATTGCCGATAATTGGCGTTGGCGGAATTTTTACTGCCGAGGATGCCTGGGAAAAGATAATTGCTGGAGCTAGTCTACTGCAAGTTTATACGGGATGGATCTATCAAGGACCTTGGATGGTCAAACAGGTGCTATCTGGCTTGCTGGCTAAATTGGAAGAACAAGGGTTAGATAGTATCGACGAGGCAGTGGGTTTGGAACATCAACAAATTTTTGATTCAGAGTTATAACCGCCAAACTATCTGCGTCAATTTTTACTCGTTTTTGTGGCAATCTAAAAAGCGATCGCCGTGTTGGCTTTAGCGATCGCCATCAAGATATAATCTAATTAAGCTTTATGCTTGCTGCCAGATTGTACGAATCTCATCGGAGAGACACTTGGTTACATTATCTATTTGTTCTTGAGACAGTTCTTCTTTAGTCGCGCTAAATACTGCTTTAGTCACTGCTTCTGCATCAGTATCGTGTCTGACTGCACCTTCTTGATTTAGTCTCAACATGAAGGTATCTTTAGAGATATTGAGCTGTTGGATCGGACTGATATAGCTAAAGAAACTTACCATCGGATTGGTATCTTTAAAAAGATCTTTGATTTCCATGTCCGCATTGGGTGCTTCTTCTCCTCGCAACTCATCCGCCAGCTTGTCTACTTCTTCTCTTGGTAGCAAGTCACGTAGGATCCGAAATACTACTTTAGTCGCTGTCTGCGCTTCGTTAACTGTTTGTAAATTTGTGTTGGAAATTATTTTGTCTAAAAATGCTTGGTTTTTTTCTTGTGTTTGTTCTGCCATGTTAATTATTTATCTGCTTTCTTTTTTAAGCTAGATAGTTTATGCAGTAAAAAACTCGCCTAAAAGACATAGTTCTTAATATTTTGTTTATTTCAGACTATTGACGGATATTGTCAGGCGATCGCATTTTCTCTCTCGCAAAGACGCGAAGACGCAAAGGTTTTTTTTGTTTGAGTTGAGGGCGATCGCTATAGTTAGTAAACTTATTAATTAGGGGAATAATGGATATTAAGCAGAGCGATATTTCTCACTATTCAATTGAATTTAAAAAGTATACATATACAGGATCACTATAGAAGCGATCGCCATAATTTAATTAAAGATTTTTATATTCCCTGTCTATCGGCAACTACTTTATATAGTCGGGCGGTAGGGTATTTTTCTAGTACTTCTATTGTGGCGGTGGCACAGGGATTAGCTGCCTTGATTGATGCGGGTGGTAAAATGCGTTTGGTGGCATCTCCTTGTCTTTCGCCTGAAGATATCAAAGCGATCGATCAGGGGTTAAAACAACGAGAAGAAGTTATCAGCAAAGCAATTATTCAAGAATTTGAAACTGTTGCTACGGATAGATTAGCTTGTTTGTCTTGGTTACTAAGCGAGAAAATATTGGATATTAAGTTAGCAGTTGCTAATAACTTTGAAGATCCTGGACTTTATCACGAAAAGATTGGCATTTTAGCCGATAGCAATAATAATAAATTAGCCTTTACTGGTTCAATTAATGAAACTCAATCGGGACTTGTTGATAATTTTGAAAATATTGAAGTTTTTTGTTCTTGGCGAGGAGAAGAAGCTAAACGAGTCCAACGTATCGCGGAAGATTTTGAAAGATTATGGTCAAACAAAACGCCCAAAGCAGAAATTATTGGTTTTCCTGAAGCAGCAGCCCGTAAGTTATTAGAATATCGTCCAGCTAGTGAACCAACAGCAAAACGCAAGCTGAAATTAATTAGGGAAGATGAAACTCAATATAATGTTGAAGAAAATCAACCAAAACCGCTTCACGGTCTAGATATTACTTTAAGACCTTATCAAGAAGAGGCTTTAATTCAGTTTAAGTCTGCCAGTTATCAAGGTATTTTAGCAATGGCAACGGGGGCAGGTAAAACTATTACCGCCTTGGCTTGTGCCAGTAGCATAGAAGATTTAGACCTAATTATCGTTGTCGTTCCTATTAAAGATTTGGTTCGACAATGGATGGATGAGTTGGATAAATTAACTGACTTTTATTCTCCCATCGCAGCAGTAGGAAGATCTGAAGTATGGAGAAACACGTTATATAGAAAATTACGTCTAATTCACGGCAACGTACAAACGGTTAAAAGATTACCTACTGTTTTGGTGGGTACTTATAGCGGTTTATCTAAGTCAACAGTTGCAGAATTAATTGAAGACGCAGGAGGCTTACCCGTTAATTCTTTACTTATTGCTGATGAGGTTCACACCGCAGGGTCAACTCAATATCGCAGGATCTTAAGAGATGACTTTACTTATCGCTTGGGTTTATCTGCTACACCTATACGTCCTCATGATGAAGAAGGGACGGAATTTGTTTTAGATTACTTTGGCAAGATTGTTTATAAGTTGGGTTTAGAAAGGGCGATCGAGTTAGGCATTCTTTGCGAGTATGAATATTATGTCTATGTGGTGACTCTAACCGATGCCGAAAATGAAGAATATCAAAGGCTGACTAAAAAAATTGCCAGACTGTTTAGAAGCGGTAATGATAAAATAAGCGGATCGATAAAACGTTTGACTATCAAGCGATCGCGTATTATAAAATCTGCTAGTGAAAAAATAGCCATTCTCGATCGCATTATACAAGACCATCCTCTTAAAAAGGGTATGGTTTACTGTTATCCAACTAAACAAGCAAATATCGTATGTCATCGACTATCACAACAAGGAATGAGAGTTGCCCGCTTTACAAAAGAAGAAGATAAACAACGCGGTCAGATATTAAATGATTTTAGTCAGGGTCGTCTCGATGCCTTAGTAGCCGTAAAGTGTTTAGATGAAGGCGTAAATATACCTGCTGCCCAAGAAGCCATAATTTTAGCTAGCGACACTTCAGAACGCCAGTTTGTTCAACGTCGGGGTAGAATTTTAAGAAAAGCACCAGGGAAAGACAAAGCAACTTTGATCGATATACTGGTAGTTCCGCCAATAGGAGATGAACAGGTAAAATTAATTACATCTGAAGTAAACAGAATCAAACATTTTGCTAAAACTGCTAGTAATAAAGCCACAGTTATTACTAAGCTAGGAGATGAATTATCTCACTATGGAATCTCTTATTCAGATTTAATTTAACTATTTAAATAGAATTCAATGGAAGACAAAATTAAAGAATTGGCTAAAAAATATAATATTCCTCCTACTTTGTTATTAGAGGCAATAGAGATGGAAAAAGAAAAAGTTGTTTCAAAAAATCGACAACTAGTTCCGAAAATCATTCAACTAATTGAAATATATTCAGAAACATAAAATTGATTAAGGATGGCATTAGGTGACGCTGCAAATTAAAAAGATTCATCTGCAAAATTGGAAATGCTACGAAAACCAAATTATTGAATTTAATCTCAATACAGATAAGAACATTTGGGTAGTTTGGGGATATAATGGCTATGGTAAAACTTCTATTTTAGAAGCAATTTTGTGGTGTCTCTATGGTAATGAAGTAATTTCTCCCAAAAAACTAATTAAGGCTGAAATCGATACGCAAGAAAAATCAGCAGAAAAACAGGGTTATTTTTATTACCATAATGTTAAAACCAATCCTGATTTAGAATTATCTGTTAGCTTAACGCTACAAAGAGGAAAGCAAAATTATATTATTAGTAGAACAGCAAAAAGAGCAAGGAGAGGTAACACCTTCTATGCTGAAGTGTCAGAAGCTTCTTTTAATTTAAACGGTAAACAAAAAGAAAGTTCGCGAGAACGAATAGATTCACTTTTACCTCGTTCGTGCAGAGAATTTTTTTTCTTTGATGGTGAGAAAATTCAAGAGTACTCTAATATTACTCAAACGCAAGAAACTCGTAAAGCAATAGAGAGTATTCTAGGAATTCCAGAAATTGTAAATCTTAAAAAAGATACTGGAAACGTAGTTAAAAAATTTGAAGATAAAATTAAACAGGCTGAGTCAGATAATGTAGAGTTACAGCAGATCAATATCAAGCTATTTCAGCAAAACCATGAAATTGCTACCAAAAGAGATCAATTACAAACTGTAATTGAAGAATATAACCAAGAAAATAAGATACTTGACGACATAAACGAAAGAGCAAATCAGATTAAAGAACTCAAGGATAAATTAGATAAAATAAAAGAGTTAAATATCGAACAACAAAGTCTAATAGAACAGATCGAACAAGTTAATCGCGATATAGCTAAAGTTCTGGAAAATGCTTCTATCCCCATGATGCGGAAATTTGTCAAGGAAATGGCAGATGATTTACAAACTAAAACTCTGACTAATACTAGAATTTCTATATCAGTTGACCAGTTGAGAGAGTTGCTTAAAGCAGATACTTGTGTATGTGGTAACTGTATTCGTGAAAAAGAATATAATTTCATCTCGCAACAACTAAAAAATATTGAAGAGGCAGGAATTATAACAGAAGAAAATTCTCGTATTGAAAGCTTGCGTATCGATCTAAACAGAATTTCCAAGTATAAAGTTCCAGACATAGAAGGACTTTTATTGAAACGTGATGGCTTTGAAGATGATATTGAAGAAAATAAACAAGTAATAGAGGATTTTAAAAAAGAAACTAAAGGAGTATCAGAGACAGAAACTGATGAAATTTGGCGTAAAATCGGTCAGCAGGAACAATCTCTTCGGGAAACCGACAGAAAAATCGAACGGTTGCGTAACGAAATAGAATCATTAGAAAAGCAGCAAAACGAGCTCAAAAGGCAAAGAAGTGAGTTACTAAATAGCGATCGCCAAACATTAATACTGAACAAACAGTCTCAGCTAGCCCAAGGACTTTATAAGGCAGCAGAGGAGTTGATTGATTGGTATACGGAAAACTGTCAGCAAACCATAGAACATGAGGCTTCTCGCCTTCATCATTTAGTCACTAACAAACAAGATGAATATGAAGGTGTGATTTTGAGAAACGGCTACAATTTGAGAGTCAAACAAATTAACGGCGATATTGTAAATCCCGAATCTCTCAGCGAAGGAGAAAAAGAAGCTTTGGTGTTTGCTTTCATTGCAGGACTTAATTTAGCTTCGGGTAAAGCTGCCCCCTTGATGATGGATACTCCATTTGGTAAGCTAGACGGAATTCATCAGGAAAATATAGTTAAGTCTTTGCCTCAAATACCCTCTCAAGTGATATTGTTAGCAACGGATAGAGATTTACCTGACCATCTTTTGAAAGCATTAAAACCTAATATTGCGCAAATCCACAAAATCAAGAGATTAGGAGGAATAAAAGATGGTTCTGTTGTTGAGGTTGAGGAATGAAACGTTTAGATATCACTAAAAAATTCGCTGCTACATCTGAAGCTAAAGGATACCTAGATTATTTAGTAGATAAGAAACAAGTTTTTAAGCGGGCAATTGATGCCTATGTTTTCGCTGCTACCTATGCTATCAAACAAAATGCAGATGTTTCTCAATCTCTGCCGAGTAGGTCAAATAGTTTAGTAGAAGTGTATCGCCTTGATGACGATGTTCGCCTAGCTTTAGAAGCAGGAATATACGCTATTTGCAAACACAATCATCAACCAGAACCCGAAAATAGTGCCGAGGTAATGAAGCTGTTAACTAAATATGCAGAAATTGGTATTCAGTTATTACAACAAAAGTGGAAGGATAAAACCTCTACGTCTCAAATTCAACGAGATATTTGGCGAATGATTAATGATTAATCTAAATCTGAATAAACCTGAATTATGACAACAAAAGAAAAGATCGAACAACCAGAGTTAATTCAACGCACTGTTAAAAATTTAGTAGAAGATGTAGATAATTTGACTCAGGAAATTCAGGAACTATATTGTCAAGACGAAATACCATTTGTCATTGGTTGGAGTGGAGGAAAAGATAGTAGCTGTGTACTGCAACTCATTTGGAATGCGATCGCAGCCTTACCCGTAGAAAAAAGAACTAAAACTATCCACGTTATTACCAACGATACCCTGGTAGAAAATCCCATAGTTACAGCTTGGGTGAACAGATGTATCAAACAGATGAAGATAGCTGCACAAAAGCAGCAGATGCCAATTATACCTCATATAACTTTTCCTGAAGTAAAGGATCGGTTTTGGGTTTGTTTGATGGGTAAAGGTTATCCGTCACCCAGAAATAGATTTAGATGGTGTACCGATCGCCTTAAGATAAAGCCTGCTGATTCATTTATCCGCGAAATTATCCGTAAAAGCGGAGAGATAATTTTAGCCTTGGGAACTCGTAAAGCAGAAAGTTCCAAACGGGCGAAAAATATGGAAAAACATCGGCAGTGGCGAGTACGCGATCGCCTCAATGCTAACCCCAGTCGTCCTAACTCTTTAATTTATCTTCCTATTGAAGATTGGACTACCAACGAAGTTTGGATGTATTTGATGCAGTGGGAAAATCCTTGGGGTGGAAATAACAATGATTTATTCTCTATGTATCGGGGTGCAACTGCTGATAATGAATGTCCGATGGTAGTTGATACATCAACTCCAAGTTGTGGTGACTCGCGGTTCGGCTGTTGGGTATGCACGATGGTAAGTAAAGATAAGTCAATGGAGGCGATGATCCAGAATGATGAAGAGAAAGAATGGTTGCAGCCTTTATTAGATATTCGTAATGAGTTGGAAGTGAAAAGCGATCGCCATAGGAGAGATTTTCGTCGGTTGCATGGTAATGTACAGTTGTTTGAACGAAATAAAGATGGCGAAACTTCGATCGAACCTATTCCTGGACCTTATACTAAAAAATGGCGAGAGACATGGTTGAGAAAAGTATTAGAAGCGCAAGTACAGGTGAGAGAGAATGCACCAGAGGAATTTAAGGATATTAGCCTGATTACTCCTGAAGAGTTGAGTGAGATTAGAAGAATTTGGCTAGAGGAGAAGCATGAGTTTGATGATAGTCTACCGCGTATCTATCGGGAGGTGACGGGAGAGGTGTTTGAGGATATCCGTGTGGGAATGGATCAGAAGTTATTGGGTGGTGATGAGTGGGATATTTTAGAAGAGATTTGTAGCGATGATGAGATGCACCTGGAGTTGATGGCGAAGCTGTTGGATACGGAAAGGCAGTATTATACTAAATATCGTCGTGTGGGTATTTATGAAAGTCTGGAAGAGTGCTTTAATACTAGTTCTAGGAGTAAGGAAGAAGCGATCGCCAATGCACACCAAACAAGAGATTTAAAAGCTGCATCGAGTGAAGGAGATGTCGAAAAAGTCAAGCAGCTTACCTGGGGAAGCATGAAGTTTTCTGGTAGTAATGAAAAATAAACCCTCATCTTATTGTAAAAGCAACAAAAAATTTATAACTAGGGCTAATAGCTAATAGCTAACAGCTAAAAAAAATGATCTTCACCCAACTGGTACTAGAAAACTTTGGGGCTTATGCCAAGCGTAACGTCATTAATTTACGTCCTGCGGATAATAATCTGATGAGTTCGATCGTGCTGTTTGGAGGCATGAATGGTGGCGGAAAAACGACTTTGATGGATGCAATTCGGTTAGCGTTATATGGACAGAGAGCAAAGTGTTCTACTAGGGGTAATTTGGGTTATGGTAATTTTTTGACTCAGTCGATTAATAGTCAAGCAGAGGGCAAAGAGTTAACGGTTATTGAACTTTCTTTTGAATATATTGTCGATCATCAGTGGAAAGAGTTTCACATCATTCGCGCTTGGGATAAAAACCACGATGGTAAGGATAGTTTGAGCGTCAAAGTAGATAATGATTACGATGATGCTTTAGCGAAAACCTGGGATGAATATGTGGAAAATATTCTTCCTTTGGGTATTTCTAATCTGTTTCTCTTTGATGGGGAACAGGTAAAAGAGTTAGCAGAATTGGATACACCACCCCAGTCTGTAGTCGAGGCGATATCTAACCTGTTGGGTTTGGAATTAGCGGAAAAGTTAGCGGTTGATTTGGAAGTATTGCTAAGTCGCAAACGCAAGTCCCTAGCGAGTAAATCCCAGCTAAAAACTATTGAAGAAATTGAAGCTAGATTGACGCAGCTAGAACAGCGGAAGCAAGAGTCGTTGAAGACAATTACCGAGGCACAACAGCAACTGGTTAAAGCGCAAAAGAAACAGAAGACGGCATATAACAAGTTTCGGACTGAAGGGGGCAAAATAGCAGCCGATCGCAGTAAATTAGAAGCAGAAATTAGTGATACTAGGATACAGATTGAGCAACAAAGAAACGCTTTAATTGAACTTTCTGCAACCAGTTTACCGTTGCAGTTAATTCTACCGTTACTACAGCAAGCTGAATTACAGGCGAACCAAGAAATTAAACGGGAACAGCTACAGCAAGCACAAAATGTTATCAAACAACGGGACGATCGCCTGTTTATATTTTTGGAACAATTGCCTCTGTCAGCAGAACATTTGGATAAAATTGATTTCTTTTTAGAACAAGAAGACCGCAAATTAGATGAAGTTCTCCAGTTACAGGGAAAAGCGTATCTAGGTATAGATGACGAAACCCTGAAGCAGTTTTCTGGGGTAATCAACAATCAATTGCCACTAAAAATTCAGCAGACACGGACAACCATAGCCGAATTAAGACAACGGGAAATTGAACTTGTTAGCTTGGAAAAACAACTGGCGATCGCAGCACCGCCAGAAGCCTATCAGAAATTGAATGATGCCTTAACTACCGCGCAAAAGAAGTTGGATAAGTGCCAGCTAGAATACGATCGCGCCCAGTATTTGGATCGGCAGTTAGAACGCGAGATTGACAGTACTAAAAAAGAATTAAAAAACTATAGCGAGTCAAATATCAGCATTGCCAACGACGAGCATATTATTAATTCTGTGGCGAAGGTACAAAAAACTCTTGACGAGTTTCGAGAAAGACTAACTCTCAAGAAGTTAAACAAGCTGGAGGTGGAAGTAACTGAATGTTTTCGCTATTTACTACACAAGACAAATTTGGTTCACAAGGTAGTCATCGATCGCGATAGCTTCCGCATTTCTCTCTACGATCCTCAAGGGCAATTTTTACCCAAACAACGTCTGTCTGCGGGAGAAAAACAACTACTGGCGATCGCTTTTTTGTGGGGTTTAGCTAGGGTATCAGGACGAAATTTACCCATTGCGATCGACACTCCCTTAGGTAGACTAGATTCCTCTCACCGTCACAATTTGGTCGAGCGATATTTTCCTACCGCCTCCCATCAGGTAATTCTGCTATCCACCGATACGGAGATTGGCAAGCAAGAAGTCAACTTACTCAGAGAACAAGAAGTTATTGCTCAAGAATACTTACTCGAATACAGTCCTGATAAACGTCAAACCACGGTCAAGCAAGGTTATTTTTGGTAGGGGATTTTAGGTAAAGTTTCTCGATTCGTCTATCGATACTATTGTTTCTGTTTAGTTTCCGTTTGCTACAACTATGCCTTACAGCAAGCAGGTTCGTTTGGCGCACACTTTTCCATTATGTATACAATATCATGTCAAGTGCTATTTTTTGCCATATGATTTATGAATATTTTCTAGAACTAAAGTCACGGTTTCACTCACCAGTGAATTACTCGTTACTTGCTACTCGTTACTTGCTACTTGCTACTCGCTACTCGCTACTCGCTACTTACGAGCCGAAGACTATAGTTGCCCTGAGATAACTTAGTACGATTCAAGTTTCTGACGCAATTGCCGAACTGCCCTACTAGTATTGCTACGATCAGCAACCTCAAAACACTCGTCAATCAGATCGAGAACGGCAAAGCCAGGAAAAAACCGACTGCGCTCTCGAACCAGATAGCGATCGCCATCCAAACCGTAAATCGTTACTTTATCGCTCTTAAAGAGCCAAACTTCAGGTACTCTGTAGGGCAAATAATCATTAACGTCGGTCACTCTAAGCTGTCAGGTATTTAATTTGACGAGCGACCCACAGCCCCAATCGGGGCAAAGTCATGCTACGCATGACGATGGCGCAACGCGCCGTTCTTTTTAAGACGCTAGGGAACGCGCGAGTTGTTTATTGAGGTTGATAGGGAGACACGGGATGGGGA
>JADEXJ010000296.1 GCA_015207195.1 Pleurocapsales cyanobacterium LEGE 10410 | reverse complement strand
CGCGAAAGAAACATTATTCACCGCCATCAAATATCTTTTAGTTCTACCAAATACTCCTTGGATAGGGAAGCCTACTCGCAGCTGTTTGACAGACATCAAGGGATCTTGCTGGAGAAGTTGTTCCAATCTGGCTTGTTGTGCTTCGCTGGTAACAACCTCAGTTAATTTGTGTTCGACATCTGTATGCTTCTCAACAATTATCATTTCACCTTCGGGGCTGGTAGAAACATCCATAAAATCAGCCACCGTAGGTAAAGTCTGCAACCGACGATCTAAGCGGGGGCGACAGGCTAACAACCCTTTGGTATAAGGATGGTGAGGATGCTTAAAAACAGTCTCGATTTTTCCCGACTCCACCACCTTTCCGCGATACATTACCGCCACCGAATCTACCAGTTCGGCGATTACTCCTAGATCGTGAGTGATGAAAATTAACGCCATCCCCCTTTTTTGGCAGAGATTACGCAGCAAATCTAAGATAGTAGCCTGAACCGTAACATCAAGGGCGGTTGTGGGTTCATCCGCGATGAGAACGCTAGGATTACAGGATATTGCCATCGCAATTGTCACCCGTTGCAGCTGTCCCCCAGATAGTTCGTGAGGATAGCGTTTGAGCATTCCCTGCTTAATCTGATTGATCTGGTTAGATAATTCTCTGTCGCTAGATTTAGGATTCTCTTGAAGACACCGCTGTCTTAGTTTTTCATCACTAGGTAAAAGTTGAACTTCCTGTAGTAGGGCGATCGCCTTTCTTCTCGCCTCAGCAGAGGATACTAGTTGATGCAGTAAAATTGCTTCCGTAAGCTGAAACCCAATATTATACACAGGGTTGAGCGCACTCATGGGTTCTTGAAAGATCATGGCGATCTCTCCGCCACGATAGCTTCTACGTTCTGCTTCGTTGACCCGTAACAAATCTACCGCCGATCTACCTTGAGGGGTAAAATAGATTTCCCCCTGGGTAATGCGCCCAGGAGTAGGAACTAAACCCATAATTGCCAGAGAAGTAACCGATTTACCCGAACCTGATTCCCCTACAATGCCCAACTTTTCCCCTTTCCTAAGTTGAAAATTAAGGTCGTCAACAGCAACAATAGGTAGCGTTTCGGTAGTAAATTGAACTTGTAAATGGCGAACGTCGAGAACGGGTTCAGTCATAAATTTGCCAGATAGGGATTAGAAAAGAGAAATACTTTTTCTTTCTCGAAATCTTTAGTCAAAGATTAACAGAATTTTAACCCATCGATTAGTAGATTCAAGCCTCCATCGTAGATTAACTAAATCACCAACATATTTTTGTAACAATGGCTATCAGAAGATATAAGCTGTCAGGCATTTAGGTTGTCTATTGTGTGTGATGGGGGGATGGGGCGACACGAAGATGGGGAGAGGTATGAATTGTTTCTTTTCTGACTCGAACATATATAGTTTAAATGCGTCTTAGCTTATAGCAACCATTCGAGCAAAAAAAAGTAGCGAGTCCCTACTTCCTACTTCTGAGACAGTTGCGTTGGGCGGGTTCCCCGACTTGAGCAAACTGTCGAACCCGAAGGGCTACTTCCTACTTCCTACTTCTGAGACAGTTGCGTTGGGCGGGTTCCCCGACTTGAGCAAACTGTCGAACCCGAAGGGCTACTTCCTACTTCCTACTTCCTACTTCCTACTTGCTATCAATATTTCTGCTCAAAGCCAATTTCCCAGCAAAATAAAAGCAGACCAATAAAAAGGATGTTCGTATTTAGACGATTGCAGTAGGTTCAGCTGTGCTTGGCGCAGTGCTTCGGCTTTACTGATTCCTGGGGTGTCTAAAGCCTGATAAAATTGTGTGATTAATTCGGTGGTAGAATCATCCTGTACCGACCAGAGGGTAGCCACCGTGCTACGCGCCCCCGATCTGATTGCTACCCCCGCTAGACCTAAAGCTGCTTTGTTGTCTCCTGCTGCGGTTTGGCAGGCACTTAAAATAAGCAGTTCGATGGGTGTATCTTGGGCAAATTCTCGATTTTGCAACAGGCGATCGAGGTTTTTTACGTTGATGCGATCGTTCCAAGTCAGTAAAAAAGTATCTTCAGCCTGGGAAGAAAACTGTCCGTGAGTAGCCAAATGAACTACAGGGTAGGGGAGACTAGCAATCTTTTCTCGCAAAGAGTCGCGGGTAAAGTTCTCATTTAATAAAATTTGGGAAGGAACTAAAGAGGCAATTTTGTTGACCTCGGCTTCGACATGGGGCAACGGCTCAAAGCCTTGACGAGATTCGGTAATACCGCCAGTGATAGTTTTTAGGCTAGCAAAATTTACGGCAGGGGCAGCCAGCAATTGCAAGCCAGGGGTCAAAGCCAAACTATACTTCTGGACTAAATATTGGTTTCCGTCGTGAAGAGCAGCAACGGGAATGCCCCGCATGATCCCGTCTAAGACAAATACTAAAGTGTTGCTGTTGTTAGTCTCAAGCCGATCTTCGAGGGGGCGAATTAACCAGTCGTAAAAAGTTTGATTGGGCTGTAGGGGATTGCTGGGAGCTAAAAAAGGACTGAGGTTGGCATAAAAATCTTCAAAGACTTGCTCAATTACTTGAGGACTATCGATCGCTGTCTGATGATATTGTAGGGGCTGTCCTGGTTGAGACAGAATTACTGCCAGGCGATCGGGTAGGATAATTGAGTAAATAACTGCTGCTTGAGGATCTATTTCCTCGATGTTTTGGGGTTCGACATCTAAACAGGCTTGGCGGAAAAAGTTATCCAGCTCGGCTACCTGCAACGATTCGATAATCTGTCTGCCTTGGTTTAAGTCGGCTTGACTGGCTTGGGGGTGTAACAGCAAGGCTGCTAATTCTCGATAGACTGGTTCGATCTTTTCGCGGAAGGAATATTGAACGTCAGAACTAATAGCGGTTAAATCGCTGCGTAGGGACTGAAGATTATGAGTTGCTTGGCTATAGGCTGCGATCGCTGGTTCGATTTTGCCTTGGGCTTGGAGTACCCTACCTAATTGCCATTGCCATTGATAGGTTAGTTCTGTGGCATTAATGCTTTGCGCGATTAACAGAGCTTTTTCGGTAATTTGTTCGGCTTCAGCTAGCTGTCGGTTTTGTTCGTAGAGATTGCCCAACACCCCCAAGGCATCTGCTTCAATTCTCCTGATATTTAGACTTTGGGCTTGCTGTACGGCATCTGTCAACAGGTTGGCAATTTCTCTTGGTTGAGTTTCCAATTTGAGTAAATGACTAGCCAAACTGACTTTGCCTTGGATCGTAGTTTGCTGGGGAGTAAGACGAGCTAAAAGTTGGGTGATTTCCTGTGTTTGTTTGCCAGCAGCTTCAGTCTGTCCCAAACTGATCAAAACATCCAAGCGGTTTAATTTGGCTCTAAGCTGCAAGTTGGGGTCGGAGTCAACAGCGATCGCCCGTTGATATAATTCTAATGCGGATTCGGGTTGTTGTTGCAGTCGGGCATTGTTTCCCAAATTGATTAAGGCATCGGCGATTAATGCCTGATCGTCTAATTCTTTGGCGATCGCTAAACCTGAATTTAAACTAGCTTCTGACTTTTGATATTCACCGATGCGAGTTAAGACGCTGCCCACCCGAAGTAAAGCCTGGGCTTTGAGTGAGCTGTTTGGTTCATCTTGCATTCGATGGTTTATTTCCGTTAGAGTCTTAATATTTTGGGAATACAAACCTAATGTTTGCAATGCAGTAGCCTGATAAATCTTGGCTTGGGTATAGCCGATAATATTGCCTAGTTGTTGATAGAGATCGGCTGCTTGATTCCAGGTTTCTAGCGCAGCTGGCGATCGC
>JADEXJ010000295.1 GCA_015207195.1 Pleurocapsales cyanobacterium LEGE 10410 | reverse complement strand
TCTCGGAACAGTTAAAATGCGTTCTACTTACTTGATAGAGAACTAGTCACAATCCCCTATTCATAATCACTTTAGCCATAACTCAACACATCAATTTTTCTTGGTGCAAGATCTGAGTTGAGCCAGCGATCGCAAAGACAAGTGAATAATTTTATCTGTACGGGTTTCACTACTTAAATCCTGGTGTAAAGCCCTATTAATTTTTCTTAATTTTATTTAACATAACTTATAGATTATCAAAGATTTGCTTATATTCAGATTCGCGAGTTAGCCATGAATGATTCCAAGAAATTATCTCTAGAACAAGAATTCAATTTAAGAACATTTGCCGATCAAGTGGGGGATTTGACCTCAGAGGAAGCGCGAGGTTTGTCGATTGAGCTTTATCGACGAATGATGCTCAAAGATAACCTGTACGAAGAGTTATTAAAGGATTATTGGGGGATAAGTTCAGTCCCTTTGTCTGCTTAAGCTTTTTATGGCGAGTGCGAATCGCGATTAATGCGAAAATTCATCTCAAGTTAGAGGAAAGAAGTAATTGCCTTACTCGGAATAACACTTTAATCTCTGTTTGACTTGGGGAAAGCTACTGGTCAAAGTTTTAGGCAAAAGGGGAATCTGCGTCCTCACTCAAGTTTTAGGCTTTTTCATTTTGGCTATCTCGATTCAGTTGTTGGCTGATGGCATTCGGACCTTGCTACAAGAGTCAGGGTTATTAATAAACCAATCAATTTAAATTAACCAAATCTTTAATCTTCTTATGGAACTACATCAAATTGAAACCTATATTGATAGCCCTAATCCTCAAAATCGGATGAAAGCGATTACCGAGTTAAGGAACTATAAACCTAATTTGGTTGTACCCCTACTCAAGAGAAGGATGTGTGACCAAGAATTTATTATTCGTTCTTTTGTCGCTACAGGTTTGGGGCATAAACGAACAGACGAAGGCTTTGAATTGTTGCTGGATTTAATCGAGAACGATCGCGATCATAATGTTAGAGCTGAAGCTGCTAATTCTCTAGCTAAATATGGTGAAAGTGCCATCCCCCATCTGGTGAAATTATTCCGACAAGACTCTAATTGGTTAGTAAGGTATAGCATTTTTGCCGCTATCGATTTAGGACAGCATCCTGAAATTCTCTTAGAATTTTGTACTTTAGGAATCAGGGGAGACGATCCAGTGGTCAAAGAAACGGCTCTTGCCAGTTTGGGACAATTAGCCCATACATCCCAAGAGTCTATCGCTTTAGAGCTTCTGCTCTTTTGCGCTACATCCGAGCAAGGTGCGATTCGCGCCCAAGTAGCAAGAGTTTTGAGACATTTTGAAGATCCAAGGGCAGAAGCTACCCTCACAAATCTGCGACAGGATTCTGATTATCGAGTTGTCGGTGCAACTTTAGAAGGACTTGTCTAAAGTCAGAGATTACTCCGCCGTACAACGGAGCAACGACCCCGCGCCGATATGCGAAGCGGTATCCTTTAGGACGTAAGGCGCAAGGGAACGCGTTGTGATACGGAGCCTGCTCTGACCGTTGCTCAAGATCACAAAAGCATTCACTTCGAGGTCTGTGGGAGCGGTTGAATGCTCGGCAGCTATTTATTCAAAGACACAATCATGAAAGTCAAATGGTCACAGCTAGTTCTCAAAATCGTAGTTTGGTTATTTGCTGAAATCTACCTAACGGTTTTGGGGTTGGATAATCTGGCTGATTATGGCGAGTTTGTCTTTCAATACAAAGCTTTGGTGACAATAGCAGATGCTTCTACTACTCTTGATTCCTTTACTTAATTTATTTAAGTCCCGTTGCCAGACTGAGGAACTCGGGTCAGCTTTTGTGGCAAATATAGATTTCATTTAGTATCTATCTTATTTCAAAACTAAAATCATCTTGCCAGCGAAAGACACCATTAAACCTGACCTCTTGTCAAGGGTTTTTTACAAAAAATTACCAAATCTTAAAATACTGTTACACTGTAAACAACAAGTTCAGTTTAGTAATTTCAACCAAACAAATCATGAGTAATTCTTCTAGCATTATTCCAGAACCTCTCAAGGTTCAATCCCTCGTCTATGATTTGAAAAAACGCCTTGATTGGGGAGAACCAGCTCTGACCATCATTGATATTAGAGATCGAGATGCTTTCAACACTAGCCATATCTCAGGAGCTGTTTCTCTGCCGATGAATGAATTAGTTAATCGTGCTTTAAATAATCTCGAACTAGAGCGCGATCTCTATGTCTATGGCTCTACTGACGAGCAAACAGCCGATGCAGCAGCTCAACTCCGTACTGCTGGATATCAAAATGTGGCTGAACTTAGAGGTGGCTTGGGTGCTTGGCAAGCAAATAGTTTTCCCCTTGAAAAAAACTAGGCTGTAGTTGCCTAAATCTAGGAACCAATCCAATTAATTCTGTCTTTTAATGATTAATTGGCAAGCCAAATGCATCCATCGTCATAATTCTTCATACAGCAATATTTTGGGCGGTAAGTAGTTCCTGCTACAAAGCCGCCGTAAATTCAAATTACAATTTTCAGTTTTAGTCAATGTTTCCTAATCTTCTTCAAGCAACAAAAGAGTACTGGCGCCAGCTAGATGAACTGGAGGTTGCTTATCAGCAAGGTAAAATCCCTCTAAAGGAAGTAGATGTTAGAGTAGCTGATTTAATGGCAGAACTAGCTGTTGAACGCCGTGCCGCTTTTCGCTATTTTTGGCAAAGCTGCCTCCATTGGATAACGACACAAAAAGAGACTGTCATTGGTTTGGCTGTCTTAGGGCTGATCGCCTATGCTTGGGTGCTGACCACTTCGGTATCCTCAACCTTGACGATCTCATAATTCTCGTCGCCTTTTAACAAGCTATGTTACAAATATTTGGTTTTAGCCAACACGAACTAAATACAAGCCTCGGAAAGATGGCTTACTATACAGCAGATCGCGCTCCTTGGCTTCCAGACGAAGTTTTGGAAAAACCCCTTTCAACATTAGTTTTTCTTCACGGTTTTGGGGGCGGTTCCTCAGCTTATGAATGGTCTAAAGTTTATCCAGCTTTTGCCAGTGAATATCGTATTTTGGCACCAGATTTAGTTGGTTGGGGTGATTCATCTCATTTAGACCGTAATTATCAGATTGATGATTACTTGACCAGTATCACCGAATTTCTAGAGGAAAGCTGCGAAGAACCAACAACGGTTATTGCTTCATCTCTGACAGCCGCTTTCACTATCAGAATAGCAATCTCTCGTCCTGAGTTATTTAAATCCTTGATTCTCACTACACCAGCTGGACTTTCGGATTTTGGAGAAAATTACACCCGTAGTTTCTTTGCCCAACTAGTTAGTACGCCAATTATAGATCGTTTGATCTATGATTTTGGTGTCGCCAATGAGTTAGGAATTTGTAATTTTTTGGAACAGCGTCAGTTTGCCAATCCCGAACGAGTCTATGCGGAAATAGTAGCAGCCTATCTAGAATCAGCGCAGCAACCGAATGCTGAATATAGTGCCCTTTCCTTCGTGCGAGGAGATTTATGTTTTGATCTATCTCAGTATATCGAGCAACTGACAATTCCTACTGCTATTATTTGGGGTCAGAAATCTCAATTTACAGGTCCTGAGATTGGAAGGCGACTAGCAGCCATAAATCCGACAGCGATTAAGATTTTCCAAGAAATAGAAGATGTTGGTCTCACACCACAACTAGAACTACCTGCTGTGTAACCGTTCATTTCCCCCCCAATCAAAAATGAGCCAACTCCACCCTTGTGGTGTATGTTAAAAACATGGCTCAATTAGATAAAAATGACTTGGTACAGATGAACGAAGACTACTTCAAGTCTCTCA
>JADEXJ010000057.1 GCA_015207195.1 Pleurocapsales cyanobacterium LEGE 10410 | reverse complement strand
TCATTAGGATGCGTCCTTTGCCTGGTAAAAACTGGGCTTACAACAAACTGCCCTATGTCTCTCCCATCCCCGAACATCGTCCCGCAGAATTGCGATCGCTAATCAAAGACGAGGAACTAACTTTAAAACCTAATTACATTGTCGAGATGGCTCAGAACGGAAAAAAAGAAGTCTACCCAGCCTTCAATAGATTTCAGCACCTAGTTTCACCTATTAAATACTGCCAAGGCGGAAAAGATCGCGGTGCATTATTTCTCAAAAATGGTCAGCAATACCAGATTGTCTTCTGTTTCAAACTAACTCCCTGGCACACCAGCTTCACGCCTCAACAGGCACAAAAGTACTGGGAGGCTACCGAGACAGCAGCCAAAGAGATCCTACCAGGGGAGTCATTAACTTTTTACTGTGAGAAATATGCTTCGGATATTGAACGTATTGCTCGACTTAGTGAGGTAATAGATAACTGCGACTCTGACGGAGTTGCTCTACTAGCAGAGTCAGAATTAGGTAGAACTCAATCCCTATCGGCTCAGGGCTTGAGACAAAACTTGAGCTTTACCGTAACCTGCACTTACAGCTTTACTCGTGGTGGCGATGTCGGGACAGATTTTGTTTCTACTCTGATTCGGATGGGCAACAAATTATTATCTACCGCTACGGGAGATAAAACCCAACTACAGCAAGATTTTTATGCAGAATCATTAGAATCGGCATACACCCAAGGGTTTCTTGTCTGGCAATCCATACTCAAAACTGCCTGGAAACTAGATGTTCAACCTTTGACGTTAGAAGATACCTGGAGTCATCTCTGGTATCAGTTTAATTCCCGTTCTACAAAGCTTGAACTCATACCAAATTACTGGACTTGGGATGGCAGAGAATTTGGCGAAGTAGTCGATCGCCCAATCCACCCTCTATCAATTCTTTCCAAAGGGGTAAGCCATACCCGCGCTACTCCCCAACACAATCAGCGTCAGGATGAAATTGTCTTACCTGGTCGTCAGCAAATTTGTGGCGTGATGACCATCGAAGAAATCTCTAGGCGTAAACTAACCAAATTAGAGCAGTTAACGCACCTATTTGAAGTAATTCAGAACGATGACGTAGTTAATACTGAATTTGTCATCCAGCTTAATACCGTATCCTCCCAAGCTTTAGACCAGCAGCTAGAACAAACTATTGCCCAAGCCAACTCAGCCAAACTAATGGCAGAAGAAAGTGCTATTGGCAGGGATGTGAAGTCAGAAGAGTTACTAAAAGAATCCTTTGAAGCACAGAAACTAGTAGGTGGTGGCGGAGCGGGTATCTACCTCTCGTTTCTGGCTAAAGTTTATCGCCAAGATCGCAAAGCTCTCGATGAAGCCTGTGGCGAAATGAGTCGTAAATTTAACAGCAACCTCAAGCGTCAAGACAGTGCGGTCTGGGCATTGTGGTTGGAAACCTTGCCCATCACTATTGGCAGAATCCTACAAAAAACTAGCATAGTAGAAGACCGCCGTATTAAGGTAGACAACATTTCTTACTACCGCTATCTGCCAAATGTCGCACCTGAAGACGTTCACGATGATGGCATAGAACTGATTGCCAAAGGGGGCAAACCCATCTATCTCGATCTGCACCGCCAAGATACCTTGCGGGGACTGATTATCGGCGAGTCTGGTTCGGGTAAATCGGTACTGGCTTGGCGAGTAATCCTTGATTTTATGTCTTGCAACATTCCCGTTATCGGTATGGACTCGGCTGTTGGGGGTAATAGCAGCTTCCGCTGGGCAATTAAAATGCTCAAGGGAGCGCATATCGATATCAGTCGTAACTCTAGCAATATAGTCGAGCCTCCAGATCTAAGACTATACAAAGGTGATGACTATAAAACTAGGTTTAACCAGTGGAAGGGAACGGTAAAAAATACCCTAACCAACTACATCATGTTTGGCATCGACGATCCCAAGCTAACCCAGCGGGTAGAAAATCTGGTTGTTGCCACTACGGAAAAGTTTATTGACGACAACAAAATTAGAAGGCGAGTCAATCAAGCTTTTGACGCTGGTTTTGGTTCGGATGAATGGGGTAAAATTCCCACCCTAATTGATTGGCTAAAATTCTGTACCAAAGAAAAGCTCAACCTACGCAACTTTGAAGAACTCGATCGCCAAGCCATCAATCAAATCCAGACTCAAATTACTACCTTACTTAGCTCTGGTTTGGGAGATACGGTAGGTCGTCCCAGCACCTTCGATCCACAAAGTCGCATTAAATTCTTTACCATCGTCAATCTTGATTCGGAAAGAGACCAGGTGTTAATCGCTCAGACTATTCAAAGCACCTGCGTCCGTCTGGCACTACAGCATCCCAAATCTTTAATCGTCGGAGATGAGATTGCCGACCTATTGAAAAAAGGTGGCTTTGCACAAACCTGGGGAGCAATGCACGCTATGGCTCGTAAATCTGGCATATCTCTACTCACCATCAGTCAAAACATTGAAGAGATTCAAAAGTGTTCGGCAGCAGCGGATATCTTGAAAAATATTTCCTTTAAGCTAATTGGCAGAATTACTACCGATGGGGCAACTAGCTTAGTTGAAGCTTTAAAATATCCCGATTTAGTTTACGAAAACTCGACAAAGGCTTTTAAAACCGACAAGGAAAAAGGCTGCTCCCATTGGCTCTTAGAAATTCAAAACCAATTTTGGCAGACACGATTTTATCCCTCTCCTTCCAACCTGGCAATGGTGGCAAATGGCAGTAACGAAGTTAGAATTCGTACTCAAATTATGAATGAGGCGATCGCCAACCAAACTAGTCGCTGGGAGGCATTAGAACAGTATGCCAAGGCGATTATGGCTTCGCCCTAGCTCTAAGCCGTAAGCCATAAGCTATAAGCCACCACGTAGGTAATCAATTGAAAAGCTTAGAGCCTATAGCTTAGAGCTTAAAGCTCAAAACCCATAGCTTTGAAAACAAAAATCAAACCGAATTTCACTATGAAAAACTATAAATTAACTATTCTAATAGTCCTATTGAGCTGTTGTTTTATCACTTCAATCCAATTAACTGCCACAGCAAGCACACAACCTAACGGAAAGGATATAGCGATCGAAGACTTGCCTACAGTTGACCGAAGCATCGCCGAAACTATTGCCGACGCATTAGGCTTGGGCGATATTTTTCAAGGAGTTCTCGACTTTTTAGAGGGAATTGAAAATACTAACGATAAAATCCTCGATGTCAAAACTCCCGATTGGAACATCGTCAAAGATGCTATCGAAGATAACGATACTAGAGGCAAAGAACTTGGACGACAGCTAGAAAACCGAGACACAGATAGCTTTAGCATCAATCAAGACGAAGCAGAACAGGTTCAACGGTTGCTGATTCAAGATGCAGTTTCTGCCAGTACCACTTCAACCGAGGCAGTAGAGGCTACTGCTGCATCATTAGTCGAACTAGAAGATGCCTTAAAAAAGAGTGGCGATCTCTCGCAAGATTCTGCCAGCACCGATGTCTCCCAACAGATTCTTCAGAATCTATCCGAACAGTCGGGCATCAATACTCAGTTACTAGGAACTATATCTAGCCAGAACATCCAGGCACAAAAAGATCGAGCTAACCAAATTAATCTAGCACTGCAACAGGCTCGTCATCTGTCAATGGAATCTACTCGCCGTCGCCGAGAGTCTTCTGCTGCTTCTGACTTGGGCAGAAATGCCTGGGGCGTTATCGGTACACCCACATTTTTGTACGAGCAACCATAGTCATGGAAATTTTAACTGCAATCGCGCCCATTTCAATTCTGGCAGAAATTCCCGACTACGCCGTGGGCGATGCCTTAGATATCCTGCAAAACCACAGCTATATCTCCAATCAGCTAGCAGAATCCTTTCAAACCGTATGGAATGGCATTGTCTTCAATACCGACTCGTCCTTTTGGAAAGCGGTAATTGCTGGAGGTTTAGATTTTGCCCTGCTGGGAATGATTTTATATGCCTGGGAGGGATTTAAAGTCGAAGAGAATAAACGCCAGCCGTACACGATTAACGGCATAGTCATGGTCATCATTCTTAGCATTCTCCTGGGTGGTAATGGACTATTAACCAGCAACATACTGCGAATTACCCATAGCTTCGACCAAAACCTGACTCGTACTCTGGCAAACACTCAGATTCTCGACCTTACCATCGCCGACTCCTTGAAAAACATTAGTCTGAGCAACAACGCTCGCGATGAAGTAGATCGCCTGCTAGCAGAGTGTAACGAGCTGACGGGGGATGAAGCACTGCAATGTATGGAAAAACAGGTGCCTGAAATCCAGAAGATTGCCGATGCAGCAGAGGCAAACGATCCCATCGCTAATAGTCCAGCAGCCAAATACGCCAAAGGTATTTTGTCCTACCTTCAGGAGTTAGGAACCAATGTCGTCAACGGAGACGGACTAAAAGTTGCAGCTCAATTAACCAACACTTTATTTACGGGCAATCCCGTCATGATGGCGGTAATTAAAGTTGTATTTGGGGGCATTCAACTAGCCTTTAACTTTGCCCTAGAAATAGCAGGTATCCTCCACGCTTTATTGCTGCCTTTGGTCATCGCCGTCGTCTTTACTCCTATAGGTTCAAAATACGTTGAAACATGGATTAAAGGCTACGTTCAGCTCGTGCTAATTAAGTTTCTTTATATTGCCGTGATTGGTTTAGCTGCTGAGGCGATCGTCAGATCTGAAGCTCAATATGCCACGGGAGTAGGATTTTTAATCTTCAGTTCGGTGATGGGACCTGCCTTGGCATTTTATATGGCAAAAGGAGGGGGTGCAGACATAGCAAAATTTGTTTCCTCAAAAGTCACCTCTGCCATGTCTAACGCCGTTCAGAATGGAGCAGCCTTAGCTACGGGCGGTGCGAGCAAGATTGGTACTCTGGCAGGTAAATCTTTGTTCAATCTTGGCAAAAAAGGTTTAGCCCGTAGAACTACTCGTCGCAGTACATAAAAATTTATTGGCAATTAATCAATCAACACTATGAATACCACCAAAACCAAACTCACTCAAAATAGCAATCAAAAAGTTGTTTTATATCAGTTAATAACACTTTCAATAGTCATGATAAATGGCATGGTTTCCTGCTCTAACAGCAGCAAAATCGGTCAGGTTAATCAAAATCAAATTATGGGAGTTCAGTTAACCGACGGACAGGTAGTAACAGCCCAAACTTCTAAAGCCAGCGATCGCTCTAATCTAGTTTTAAATAACTTTGTCGAAAAATGGCTCTACTTATCTTTCAACTGGACGACAGATGACCTCACCGTAGAAGTTGAAAAAACCAAGTCAAAAGTTCCTGGTAACGTCTATGCCTCTACCTTTGCCGTCACTACCAAAAAAGATTTCCGCCAACAGTACATCAAGCAGTTTGCCGAATTAATCGACAAGGCTACTGGCAAGAAATCTTCAATTCAATCTGCCATCAGCATTGACTACATTTCTGAAAAACCTACCAAGATTAGCGAGGGACTTTGGGAGGTCACGGTAGTTTCTACCTGGACGGGACTCGATACTAGTAATGGTAAAGAAGTATTCGAGATCCCTTTTAATAAGAAACTGCGCCTTGAAAGTATACCCATTGCGGGCAAACCAACTTTTACTAACCCCGAAGAAATTACTCAACTGCAAAGCATTGTTAACGAAATAAACCAATACGGATTACAAATTACTGAGCTGGAGAACTATGACCTACGATAACGACTTTTTCCCCAACGGAATTGAAGATCTGCCTCCTAGTGGCATCGATGCTGTGAGCCGTTCACGCATAACAGGCTATACCCCAACCGAACCCGATGTAATTGATACTGGGACGGATAAGCTAGAAAGCCCCACAGTCAAAGATATTACCGCTCAAAGAGAAGATAATCCTTTTTTACGCCTGGCTGTAATTGGCGGAGTTATGGGGGTAATTTGTCTCTTTCTTTGGGGTATCTTTGCCTTTCTCTCTCCCGATGCTCCTATAGTTGTAGAAGAAGAAGTAGAGGTAGAAGAAACGGTTGAAGCCGAACCAGACTATCAGGCTCAACTAGCTTTTAGAGATCAGTTCCATTCTTTGGAAAAGAAACCTCAAGCTCAACCCGAACCTGAAACTAACGAATTACCGACTGCGACTAAACCAGAGTCATTACCATCAACTCAACCCACAGTTAAATCTGTACCTCCGCCTCCTATCTCCCGTCCACCTGCTCCCCGTCCCGTCCCGCGCAAAACCTATCGTCCAGTACCGAAGCCTGTTGCTCAATCAGTTCCAGCAGCAACCAAACCAGAAGTACCCCCACAAGAACAATGGCAGGCACTAGCTAACTTTGGCACAGGTATCTCCTCCCGTTCAATTCCCCAACCTCGAAGCCAAGCACAGCGTTCCAATACTCGACTTACTCCTGTTTCGCAAACAAATTCTAGCTCTGCACCAGCATTACTAGTCAACAACCCTATATCTCAAGGAGAATTAGGTATCCTCAACCGTCGGCGTACTAATACCAAAGTTGTTCCCTCTGCACCAGCGATCGCTATAAATCGTAGCATTACTAAAGGTAAAATTGAACTTCCTCTTGTTTGGGATAGTTCTCTAGCACCCGAACAGCAGCAGTTCAACCAGATTACGGTAATTCTGGAAGAGCCGATTTACGATACCGAAGGCAAAGCTATCTTCGATCGCGGTTCGGTAGCCATAGTTGAAATTCAGTCAATCAACGATGCCAATGGTCTGGTTACAGCCTATGTCAGCCAGATCGACGATACTACCTTTAATTCAGGCGAACTGATTCTGCGGAACAACAAGAGATCTGCTCTAGTCGCCAAAGCCAGCAAACGCAGTAACTTTAGCAATCGGCTTTTAGTAGGCGGAGTAGATACCCTCAGCAGCTTTGGTCAACAAATACTAATCCCCGAAACCAACAGTACCGTATCCAACGGAACTGCCATCGTCACCAGTCAAAGTCGCAACAGTGTCGGACGAGACTTAGCAGGTTCGGCTTTAGATGGCTTTGGCTCGTCATTAAGCAACGAACTAGAGCAAAGAAGCGATCGCAATCAAATCGGCGACGGCGGTACGATTTTTACTCTAGCCCAGAACACTATCGTATACCTAACTAATATTCAACCTCTTAAAATTAACCCCTAGCCATGAATAAATTACTGACCAAACTAATTGTAGCGGGAGCGATTACAACATCGGTTTATCTTCCTACCTCAGTTCGTGCCACGGAAGCACCCGTCAAATACGATCTGATTTCTACCGCCGATGCCGTCAAAGGAGCGATCCCCGTCACCCTCTACTTTGGCAAAATTATCAGCCTCGATTTTACCGATGCGGAAGAATACATCACTTTTGTTGCCCCAAGCGATCGCTCGCAGTTTGTCTATAACACCGATCTACCTGCCAACTCTGGCGAAGCTCAGAGCGTCTACCTTCTGCCGATTAAAAAAGTAGACTTTAAAGGCACGTATCAAACATCCCATCCTAACCTGATCGTTAAAACCATCAATAGTTCTGGGCAATCCAAGCAGTATAACTTTATCATCAACTTCAGTTCTGGAGTAATGACCAGTACGGGGATTAAAATTGTCAATCCGATTGAGAAGTCTTTCTCAGACCCCAGCAAAATTAGAGTTTCCGCTGGTCAAAGCATTAACGCTGATGACATAGAGCGAGGACTGAGAATTGCGATCGTCAAACAGTTTATCGAGGCAGACGACCCCGTAGTCAATAAAGTCCGTAACTTTATATTCATGCTCCGTAACGGCAACAGCGTCAACGATGCCATTACCTATACAGGAGTCAATCCTAGCGTAATTGAATCGTTGGGCGAAATGTATTTAGATGCCGAACTTACTACTAGACTTGAAAAGAATCCGATTGCTACCGAGCCATAAACAAGCATTCTGTATGTAACTCCCCATAGATTGTTAGATTCATAAATCGTCACTGGTATCTAAATTAGCCGCATTCAAGTCACATCAAACGTTCAAAATTAGTTGTGGATCTATTTCTTTTGTTTGAGAAAGTCGCCAATTTTTAATTAAATTCTGAATTTTTGGGTAAGCGGCTGTATCTCCATAAGCAATATCTAACCATTCCAACTTTCCTTCTCTCGATTCTTCCTCATCAAATAGACTAGCTACTTGAAGAAGACAAGCAATTTCAACGCGGGATGGTATGTATATTTTGGGTTTCTTCAGATGTTCTCTAACAGCTTTCTCTGCTTGCTCCGCTGACCAATCTGAGATATTACGATTAATAATATCAACAACAAAACGAGCTATTTTACGCTGGGGAGCGCCGAAACGTCCTTCCTTTAGAACACTATCCCAACTACTATCTTTACCATCTATTTTACCTAAAACATTAGAAATAAGGGCGATAGCTTGAAGATATCCTTTATTCTCCTGATTAGCATTTGGGATTAATTTAAGTGAATGTTTTTCAGTAACTTTCCAATCATAAGATGGGTTAGGATCTGAACGAAAAAGCATTCTGCCAGTATGACTTCCAGAAGTAGCAATACCTATAAAGGTTTCTGCATCTGCACCATTTTTTTCCAACTTATTATGGAAGCCCTCAATATAGTTTTCTTGATAAATACAGAGTATATCCTCAAGACATCTTTTTGAATCCTCTATTTCAAAAGGTGAAAAATTACTATTTAAGTCTTTAATTCTTGTATATGCAGGCGGACGCGAAAGTTGAACTGTTCCAGCATTTGTTTTATTAATCCAGTCACCTATGTATTTTTCTGGTTCTGCTATAGGATAAACATTAGTTTGACGCTCAATAAATTTCAGCAAGATAAAACGAGTAATACGAAACATGCCCCGCAGGGTAATATAAACGTGACCCTCATGTTCTAACTCTTCTGCACGACGAGATTCACTAATAAGTCTTTGATTAAGTGGTAATAGCGCGTGAGCAAATGAAGAACGGATATCATAGGCATTTTGAATACCTTCTTTTAGTCTAGTTTGTCTTAACGGAGACTTAGAGCTACTTTGTGAAGCATCAAAAAACCTATTGTCAATATGACTAAGAGCAAATTGAGTAAATCTTTTGGTCGCTGCTGGATGCAAAATATCTACCAAAGCACTTTTAAATTCTTCAATCCAGCAAGAGTTCACTTCAGAAATCCGTTTGTCTCCAAACAAAGAGTTCAAACGCTGTCCTGACTTACCTTTGATGTCACTCCATGATGCTTGATATCCTTCATGATTATTTGCCAATGCTTCAATCGCAAAAACGAGAAGTGCATAGGAAAGAGCTGGATCTGCGGAAAGAACATAAAATGATCGCTCGTAAGCTGCTAATGCAGTGAGCAAAGCATCATATTTATCGCGAGGAAACAGCAGAATAGCATTTATCCAAGGTCCTATGCCTTTTATTGTCTGATAGAGATTTTTACGTTCGTTACTAAAAAAATCAGGTACAACTTGACTTGGAACTAACTCACTACCTACTGAATTTCTGATGTCGCATAATTTTTCCACCTCCGTAGGTAATTTAGCTAAAAGAAAATTAAGTTTTAGGATTAGAAGACGACGGATTTGCTCGCCAACTTCATCTACTGAAACGAAAACAAAACCAGGCATAGCAATTGAGTAGCTGTTAATTACTAATGCCCAGCCATATGTATTTGATACCAATCCCCCATCGGTAATAGTAAAAGCTGGTGAACATTGAACATCCTGACCTACAGGAAATTCATGAACACAATAAAGCATTCTAATCTTTTGGCTTACTTCGATCTTTTCGTCTTGAATTCGCCCCAGCCAATAAGTTTTTTGCAGCAACGGCTATAACCTCATTAAAACGCTTATTTTTAGTACAAAAATTCTATCTTAAAATTTTTTGGATTCTCTTAAATTTGTCAATATGAAGTTCAAAGATTATCGAACCCTTTGATGCAAATAAATAAATGTTTTCAAAAATCACACCTGTTATCAAATACCTTTGCAATATCTAAGCGTTTTTATCTCTCAAATTAATTCCCTAAGCATAGAGACAGTGGTGGGAAGTTCTTGCTTTTGCAGTCTAATCAAATACTCATTTAGGGAACAAGGTGGATTTCTTCGCCTCTGATGACACTTTTTTACTGCTTCAATTACTGCCACTGGATCGAGGTCGATTAAATTACTAATAAATATATCTTGGTGTTGTGCTTCGATATCGTGTCTTTCCAACTCTAAGGAAGGAAAATCCTTCAAGTTGGCAGTAACAATCACTTCTGCTTTCGCTTTGATTGCTGCTGCTAGCACATGGCGATCGCCTGGATCTGGCAAATTTAAGTTTGGTATTATCCAATGGTAATCAGTAACCAGACAATCGCGGACGTGTTCATTCATTTTTTCTTTGATTCGGTTGAGCTTGTCCAAAGGTATTCCTTTACGCTGATGGACGTTACGTATCCATTCATCATGAATTTCATTAGTCCATTTTGCTCTGTAGAGATCGCGCATTGCCAACTCCATCAAAAGATCCCTCAATACATTAGGGAACAAAACGCACGCATCATAAATAACAGTAAAATTGGGGATCATTTTTGATTAATCGTCTTCGTATAGCCCTAGTTCCTCAGTCAATGCTGTTAACTCATCTAAAGACTGGCTTCTTTTACGGTCGATGTCATCTTTGTAACTATATAGATCTTTGGCTAATATTCGTCGATGCTTTCCTACTTTTCGATGGGATATCTCATTGCGATCGAGCAGCTTTATTAGATGAGGTCGAGAAACATTAAGTAGATTGGCTGCCTGTTGAGTACTTAACTCGGCACGAACAGGCACTAGGGTAACTGCATTACCCTGTGACATTTGAGCCAAAATCTCGATCAACAATTCATAGGCTACTGAAGGGATCGACAGCGTTTTTTCTTCTCCGTTCTCTGACTCTATCTTGATCTTTTGAGTCGCATTCCGAGAATTTAGAGAAGAAGCCAACACACGGCTGCTCTCAGTGGAGACTTCTATGTCCCTCTGCGAAGGTATAGGCGGTTTTTTTTGGCGATCGATTACTGTCATTGTAGAAAGAGTGAAATAATTAACTTTGATTATCTTGTTCTACAAGCTTAGTTATTATGTGAAATAAACGCAACAAAAATCTTTTGAGCTGAACAATATTTAGATTAGGCATCTCAGAGAAATTAAAGGCTTAAATCCTCTTACTCCAAAGCAAATTTTAGCTAATTTGCGTCAATGACAGAAATCGCTCTTCCTACAGTGCGATCGATGTTCTCCTGACTAATCCAGGTGGAATTCATTGAGCCACGAAAAATATCCACCTCCACCTGCATTCGCTTTAGCTGAGAATTTAGCAACTGATGAACCATTTCCCCCGCTGCGATCGCCATTTGCGAATTGATATTAAGGCTTTGCCCGTTTAGCAAGGCTCGTTCGGCACAGGATAGAGTTTCATGCTCATCAGTCTGTAGCAATAGTTCGGGATATTGGATGGTAGGCAAAGGTAGAGTAGTGCAGGTAGCAGGTTCTAAGATATAGTCATCCAGCTCTACAGAATACCAATTACCAATAGCTACCTGACCGTGGGTATAGTCATTGCCACAATCAATCCACCAGCAAGGTATCTGATTAAATCCGTGAGCTATTAGACCAGAGTATTCGATCATTAATTCTTCAATACTTTTTCTGGCAGCAGCATTATCTACACAGCCAATAATCACCGTTGGCGTACTGCGATCGAGGCTAATTGCCGATGCTGGGTCTTCAATTGCCCCAATCTTTAGTTTGGGAAACATGGCTTTATAACGTACAGCTAAAGCCTGAGCTTTGTTATAGCCTAATTCCGCTTGGCAAAAGTTCTGTCGGTAAAGGTTTTTCTCCTCAATGCGATCGAAGTCAATGAGAGTAATCGAGATCTGTTTTCCCGCATTGTTAAACCAATTTGCCAGCCGACAGAGATGAGGCACGAGAAAGCTGCCAGTCCCACCGCAGCCTACTACGTAAATGCGGACTGAGGAGTAATTAAAGTAGATCGGTTTAGCATTGATGACTGACAAGTCCGATAATTCCAACTGTAGATGATTAGAAAGGGATGACATGACGGCAATAACTATTAATATTTTGATAAACTTGGTCGGAAGCTACGTCGAGAAACAATCCGTGAGCGCAGACTCTACTAACGATCTCTAGCTGACCTTTACTCCTGCCAATTACCGTACTGATTCTGCAACCATTTTCCTCTCGGTTATCGGTAGAAGAAAAGAACGCTCCCATAGATCCGTGACTGTGAATCTCAATAGCAGCAGGTTCGGGATGCTGTTCTAAACTAATGCAGGAAGTAGGAGTACATTCTTGTTCGGGACATATTACCTCCCAACCAGCACCGCGCCAGTAAAGATAAAATAGCTGTTCTAAATTTGGGTATTGGTTAATGCGGTCGATAATACCTTTGACCTTATCTTGAGGAACTTGTGGCACTAATAGTTCAAAGTTTGGAGATAACTTAGTAAGACCAGGAGTCGTTACCAAACTATGAGCTATGGTTGCATTAAATTCAGTTCTCGATACCGAACGAAAAATACCGTTACCAGCCCAGAGATAACCAGGGGAAAAATCTTGGGCTAATTCCGATTTAACTATGGAATGATTTAATAACACTGTTTAAAAATTTAACGATCGTTTGGAATTAGTTTGAGCCAGGGTAGCCAAAGTCAGATTAGTCGAGACCAAATCTTGTTCGGGATAGACTGTACTTAAGCTTTGGGAGACTTCTTTTAGCTGAGAGACGACATTGTAGGGATGGGCTTGAGATTTGCGATTATCGTAATCTTGGTTAAATTCTGAAGTTACAAAAGCGTTCCACATCGAACTAGGACTATTTCTGGGCAAAGCTACGTTACCCCAACACACCTTGCCACGGTCGTCAATATTGGGCAGAGGATAATGGTATAAAGTTGAATTCAAACTCAGTTCGCCTTTGTAAGCGTAAACCCACAGTTGGCTTTGACAGTGTGCAATCACCACTCCAGGTAAAGGAACTCCCAAACAGAAAGACTTGAACTTCAACAGGTAGGTACTAGGCAGAATCGAGTTGATGGTAGTGGTTCGTCCCTCTTTTTGGGAAATGTGATGCAGTTTCATCAAGGGATTGATGTACCAATTAGATTGGAAATCTGACTGAGACATAGCCCTAATCAAAGAAGGTAGGTCAATCTGTTTGATAAATGTCTCACCACTTTCTCGCGCCACAAACAAAACCGAATCCTGCTGCATAATCAGGAACGCTTGAGCCTGTTCGATTAATTGGGAAATCATAATATTTAAGTTATTTGACGAAATACTTTGGCGATCGCAGGTTGGGCAATAGCAGGGTTAACAGAAAACCAATCATCAAAGAAGCGTAGTCTGACTATTAAAGCTAAGGCTTGCCGATATTCTTCTTCGAGCTTCAAGACCTCGGTTTCGCTGAGGGTATACTCGTTATCCCCTTCAATGTGACTATCTAGCCACAAGTTACCAGTCATGGTCCAAACGTAACGAACCACTTCGGGCAAAATAGTTAAGGGATAACTGTCTGGCAACAGGCTTATTGCCCGCTCGATTAAATCTAGAGTTCTGTAATCGTAGCCATAGTAGTCAAAACACTCATCGCTGGTCATACGGACAAAATACCAGCCAGCACCCTCACCATAGTAGTAATAGTCGTAACTATCAAAACCCGATGGACAAATTGAGATTTTTTCTAATCCTCTGTATGGTCTTTCTCTAGTTTTCTTAGAATAATCGCGGTCGATGTCATAACAGGGAAAGCAGTGTTCGTTGAGCAAATCTATTAACCGAACGTCAATTTGTTCCAGGGCATCATCATTTAGAATTAGGTTAGCACTTAATTGACAATACTCTTCTGGAAACAAATCTTTGGTTGCTTGAAGTCCATTGTATTTGCGAGATAATTCTTTGGTTCTCTCAATAAGAGATCTCATATCCAAGGTCGAATTTTGGTCGGGCAAAAGTACAGGCGAACAATTAGAGAGCGAATCTGGCTTTCTCTCTGTAGTAGCATTTGCTCAATCGCCTCAAGATCCCATCCTTCATAAACCTGTTCCCATTCGGCAATGGTTAACTCTTCAATAGGCTGCTGGTTAAAACTTTCAATTTTTAAAGGTAAATTATCTTCAGGACAGGCTTCAAGTAATTTAACCAAGTCATTACAGCCTTTAGTGCCTACCCGTTTAATAATTTTAATCACGCCATCTTCGTGTCTTTCAATCTTTCCCCCAGCCATGCCAGGAAAGCCAACCGATAATAAACTGATGATTTGCTCGTCATCTAATCCCTCAATTTTTGCTGCATCGACGGCATAACTTTGTCCTTCATATTCAACTTTTATAGCGTTTTTATTCTTATCTAAAGTCATAGTTAAATCAAACTTTTAGCAAATTTTACTTTCTTAATTTTCTGAGAATGTTTGGTACTTTTTCCTGACTCAATCGGCTTTACTTTACGTTTACCGTTATCTTTGAGCTTTTGCTTGGTAACTTGACTGTTTTTATCTTCAACATCGAATTCTGGCAGCAGGTTTAGAACGGCAAGATTCAAATCTTCAGGCATTTTGTCATATCTAGCTATAGTCGGAAAAACGCCCTCATAGCCAACAGCTAGAGTAAATATCTGCTCCTGGAGATCGAAGACAAAGCTAACCTTTAGCGGATGCTTACACTCTTTTATTGCGTCGGCTAGAGTAGATGTTGGTTTACTCATAACCGTAACGAATTAACATAACTAAATTTTATCCATTTACTAGTAATCGCAACTCTCAAGGCGTAAGCCTTTTTGCTATGGAAAAACCGATAGTCGAACAGTGCCGAGAATATTATCCCATGACCTTTTATCCAGATAGTCTATCTAAGATGCTATCCGAAGTTAATGAAGTTCGAGAAAAAAGCGATCCCATCTTTCAGCTCGAACCAACACCTCTAATAATTAAAAAAATTCATTACTATAACGATATAAGCTTTAAACAATTTTCCTGCGGATACTTAACAGTGTTTTTTCTACTATTATCATTCACTAATATTTTGCTATCAAATAAAATATTAGCTTCAGCTTTATTGCTGTTGACTGCGTTTGCTTATTTTTGCTATTGCAGCTTACAAAAATATAAAAATAATCTCAGGAAGCAATTAACTACTATTGAAAATAAACTGTCGATTAGACAATATACAATCAAAGACAAATCCAGCACTAATTTTAAACCTAAGCTATCTACCCTACTATTAAATTCTCTAGCATCAAGAGAAAACATTTATAACTTCAAAATTGACGATTCGGCAAATAAAGGACTATCTGAATCTTATTTTCTAAGTTATTTACAAAAGTGGTTCGACTATCCTTGGCGCATCATCGAACATTGCCAATTTCAAGGCGAGCGTTATACCCCTACCGCCGATTTTATTTTAATTAATGACGACCTAAAGCTCGGTGTTGATTTAGAAATAGACGAACCATATACCCTCAAAGAATCTATGCCAATTCATTTGGTCGAAGATCGTAAATATATTATTAGAGATAAATTCTTTTTAGAACTGGGCTATATTGTGATTCGCTTTGCAGAATATCAAATTGCCAAGTACCCCGATTATTGCTGCCTGCACATTGTCAGAGTACTCAACCAATTTTTGGATCGAGACATGAAAATTAGCATTCCTCATGAAACTGAAATTCAGCCATTAAAACCTCAAGACTGGAAAGTCAAAACCTGGACTCAAAGAGAGTCGCAAATTATGGCAGCTAATAAAATTCGCGATCGCTATTTAGAACCAGTCAAAGCTTTTAACCGTAAATAGAGTCGCTCATAGATAAAATTTTTAGCGATCGCGACTTAGTAACTCCAATCAACTATTAAGATCGGCTACTTTCTGCCCAAAGAATCTCGAACCGCCAGTGGTAAATAGTACCGCACTAACTAAAGCTCGTTTTTGAGCCATTTTGTCTATGGTATTGAGGATGTCAGGAGAATAGGCTTTGACATATTTAGATTCTTGATTGTTACAGTTGCCAAATCCGTTGCCTACTATTACGTTTGCGTAACTTAGCTGACATTCATAGGCATAGTAAAAAACATTCTGGTTAAAATCCAATTTAGTTTGAGCTAAAGGAATTAAATTATAATTCAAGCCAAAGAAACGACAGATTTTCTCCGCCCCAGCCTTGGTCAAGGTAAACGTATCCCCTTTTCGACTGGGAATCAGCCTACAGTCTATATTGCCTTTAAATCCCGATAGTAAGTTTTGATACTGCTGGAAATAGTTTTCTGTATCGACTGTATTTGCCCCTAAATGAGCCAAGAGGGGTACGTTTTGATTGTGCTGAGGAATTAGCTGACTTGAGGTCGTTGGAGGTATAAATTGATTATTATTTGGATATTGTTGGTTTGAGATAGGTTGCATTATTGACAGTAACTATATTCGCGTCTTCGTAACCCGCAAGGGTAAACAAATGATGCTTAATCGATTACTACTTCTGGAATACTTTCTATATCTAAGAGATTTAGCTCGTTTAGTTCTGGTTCTGGGACTGAGTTTAAATCTTCTCCACGAGCGAGCAGCGCAAGTCGCTCGTTCAACTCCTGTTGGCAGATATAAAAATCATTGTCCCCAAACAGCCTTCTAATAAAATTAATCCGTCTATCTTCATTCAAAGGATTGGCAATCAAACTAACCACAGAAATATTTTGGGGTTGAGAACCTAATCTTTGAGATAGGAGATAGGCTAGAGCTACGGCAATGCGATCGCTTTCAATCCCCGACCAATCAACAATTGAAACTTCATTTTCTCGATCGACGGCAAAATCTAAGCTCGAATTTACCCAGCTACCCTCCTGTTTTATTGCCACTTGATATTCCCAATGCTTGACCCAGCGATCGAGAAACATTTCGGGCAAAAATAAAGAGGTTTCTGTGACCAAACGATCTAGGTACGGATTATTGTCTAAAACTTTTTCTTGGGCGATCTTTAAACTTACTTGCCTTAGATAAGTCCTTAACTTTAAACTGACGGGCATTCTCTCAACATCTGGATAAAGTTCGTTCAGGTCGATAACTCTTGTTTCTAATTGCTTGTCAATCTCGGTCATTTAAATTGAAACCTAAAAATACTGCTCCTGATATTCCCGTCAGGGACAGTATTCGCAGATTTATTCAATATTTAGATAAGACTTTTCAAGTTAAGCTCGACTCTCTTCCCCTGCTCTAGTCGAATGAGCTTGGCATAATGCTCTAATTCTTCATTTGAAGCTTTAACAATCCTTTCTTCAACTGAATCGCCGTCCGAGTCAGTGATGGTACGATCGGTCGATACTAAATTGCTATGCGAAGGTCTATTGTCATCAAACCAAAAAGCATCGCCAATTAAAAACAGGTCCTTGGTACTGCGAGAAAGTGCCACATAAAGTAAATTCTGCTCCTGCTGTTCTTGCCATTGTTTTTGACCTTCCCAGATTAAGGGCAAGGTTAGAGGATCAGCTATATATACTCTTTCGCTTTCCATTCCCTTAGCTCGATGAACGGTAGATAACAAAACCGCCTCATCATCCTCTGAGCCAAATAACTGCTTAATGCTTGAGGCTAATTCTGCCAAAGATTTACTCTGAAAATGGTTATAAATCGCCTCGATCGCTTTAATTTGGTCTTTTAACTGTAACAGTAGTATTGCTCCGTTATCGTTTTCTTGGTAGATAGACTGTTTAAATTTCAAATAACTCTGAGAAAACTCAGCAAACTTTTGATATTCAAATCCATTTTGCTCGGCAATATCTTCTAGAAGATGCAGTAAATCTTGTTGTAAGGAACTACCAACTAAATTACAGGGAATACCTCTGACTATCATCTTCAAATGAAGGTCAACTAGACTACTGCTGCATCTGGCAACTACTAAATCTCCAGGCTTAATTCGACTATCATTAGTCTCAGACCACAAGTCCCATTCCTGAATAACTTTAATACTGCCAGTCGGGGCATTATCTCTGGGTTCGATGGGAATTTCAGGACAGAGCTTGTTAATCAGTTCAATATGAGTCTTTGGGCATCGATAACATACTGGCAGAGTAAACTCTTGAGCCTGGAGTCTGGTTTTAATATTACTAAAGCTATCGGTATCTGCCCCACAAAATCCATTGATAGACTGAGCGGGATCGCCAACGAACAGCATTTTGGCTTGGGAATGAGCTAGAGATAAAACAAATTCAAGCTGTAAACGGCTCATATCTTGAGCCTCATCAACCATTACTCTCTGGGCATACTTAAATCCTGGGCTTTGGTTTATCTGCCAAACTACAGGCAGCCAAAGCATATCAGTATGATCGATTGCAGCTTCACTAGCAGCCGAATCCATGCCCACTCTAAACAAATAGTCAATCCTCTGGCTAATCTCAGCTAAATGTTGCTTATTAATGTCTAAGGCATAATGTTCGATTAACTCAGACAAAGCTTGAGGAGTCAAAGGAGATAGAGTTAGCCGAACGAATTCAAATAGTTTGAGAAAACTACTCAGACTGACTACCTTAGCCTGCTTTGGATCGCTACCGTTAAACCAATCTAGAGTTTTAGCTAGATGACGATATTTACCCTCTTCTACCTCTAATCGTCTAACCCCAAGATATTTTTTCAGCACCCGATACCCCGCGCTATGAACGGTAGAGATCGAGTATTGCCAGCGAGAATCAAGCTTTTTAACTAAAGCAGTCTTATTTTTTTTATTAAAAACTAAAACCAAACAGTCTCGGACATCTACGTTGCTTGTAGAAATAGCATCAGCAGCCAGCTTGAGTAAAGTGCTTTTGCCCGAACCAGCCACAGAATTAACCACGGCGTCAGAAAAATCAGAATCAGCCTGTAACCAATCAATTACTTGTTTTTGATGAATGCTTGGTTGCATAGAACATAAACCCAAATTATTTTTTGCGCCTATATTCTGCGTTAGCAGTCAGTAGAAAGGTTTATGCTGAAGAAGATCCGTTTGACACTTTTTGCCGACTATCGAATATACTCAAGAACAAATTTTGAAAATGGGTTACTACTTCAAATACTTCAGTGGGCCACAATTGCCTTATACTCTCTACATCATAAGCTTGCTGAATATGCTGGCGATAATCTTCTTTTGTAAGGTTCAGAGCAGCCAGTAAGTCTTTAATTTGAGGCAGTACTACCTTGATATAGGAATCAGAACTCGATCCAGTTTGAATCAAATTATCTAAAGGAACTAAGTATTTTTCTTTGGTTCTAATTCCAGACGGTCTTACATAGACGATAATTTGCCGATTATCATCACTGAAAGAAGAAGAATGACAATCGGTTAATATTTTTACTTTCGTTCCTGGTTTGAGGTTAATTAGCTTATCACCACGACAAGTAAGTCCCGAACGTGAACTAACCTCTATTCCGTGATAGAAATAACTATTCTTTCTTCTCGCTTGGCGAATTTCTTTAAGTTTAGTTTCTTCCGTTTTGATTTCTGGAATAAACAAGTTTTCAAGCTTTTGCTTAATCTCAAGTTTTACAAATTCTAACTTAAGTACAAATACTCTGAAAACTAAATACGGAGTCTGCCCTACAAAACACTTCATAAATGTGCGATCGTTTTGCTGGGGCTTTTGCGGAACTTGAATTTCAGCTATTTTTTCTGGTTCATTTTTATCAATACTACAAATAGGGGGTGCGATCGTTTTTTGTGTAGCTTGTTTGGCTTGATTTTGAGGCTGTTGCTTTTCTGTATTATGTTTTCTGGAGCTTATAAGTAGTTCAATTGTGACAACTACTTTTCGGGCGATCGCTTTCAAGCATCCTATGGCTAATTTAAAGCTAAAACCTGGTTCTTTTTTAGTTGCTACCTCCTTAATGTATTTTGGATGCCACAACGAGCGATATTCAGGCTTACTGAGCGTGTTACGACTAAACCTAGTGCCAAAGAGTGCCAAACACTTTTCGTTGATAAAATCGAGGCGTTTAGCCACTGCCTTGGGCATAGTATCTAGAGGGTGTTCGGTCAAAATAGTTCTCAACCGAATCATGGTTTCATCGCTACGCTTTTGATTGACCAGTCCCCATCTACCCTTATGAGCATTAGTTACTACGGGTTCTACTCCTGCAATTTGTTCTTGCTCCGCCCATAATTCGGTAAAGTTTTGAGTTCGTTGGGGATTGCTTGCCCAAATACTCCAGTAGTTAATAGCCGAAGTCGCCCATTCAAAAGCCCGTTTTTCAATCTCATCTTGATGACCACAGTGGTCTACATATCCTGGTAAGTTAATAACCCGTTCGTGAATAAATTTAGCTAAATCTGGTACGGTATCTGCTCTGTAGAATACCCGACCCAAATTAGCCAAACTCTTGAGGATATCGTTAGTCTGCCCAGAGTCAGTAAATCCGTACTTCAGGCTATACTCAATATCCTTTTGCCATTGAGTGCGACTCTGCTTCTTGAGCGCAAAATTACAGTACCAATCGCGAGCCGTATTGCAGCATTCCTTTAATAGCTTGAAATCTTGGCGATCGATTGAGCTATTCATCAGCTCGACAAATTCCTCTGCCCCGCCTGGGACTGGTTCAAAGGTTTTGGGATCTAATAAGATCGAACCCGATCCTGGCTGCATGGGTACTCGCAAACCATTAAACAACGAAAATCCCTCACCCTTTTTCTTGTAACGTTTGGTGTTGGGAAATATTTCTAGTTGCCCAGCCTTTATTTCAAAACAGTTTTCACTCAAAACTCTAAATAACGCACAGGCAAGATCGAAGCTGTTAATCCCTTCTGGTAAAAAGAAAAATAGGTGTACCCCTCGGTTACTGCTAGAGCGAATCAAAACAGTTCGCTTAATGCCGATTTTCCTTAAAACTTTAATCAGCCTACGATAACGCTTGGGATTTACTAAAGGATTATTTTTACTATTTTTATCCAAATCCAAACAGCCAAATTTAGTTTGTCCGCCAAAACGCAAGCCCAGGCTAATCTTAGGGTCTTGCCAATAGCTCTCAAAATTTCTCAGATTCAGGATATATCTAGTTTCGGTATACCAACTTTCTCCCTCTCTCTTGAGAATAAAATCCCAATGATGGCTAAAGAATTTTAATAGTTTGGTAACAACAGGCGAGACTGGTAATAGTCTAGAATGATTGATTTTAGGTGGTTTTACAGTTGGCATAATCTCTCTTTTGAGAGACAGCCCCTTGTCAGATTAGCCTTATAACTGCTACGATCATCTATATCAAAGATACAAAATTATCCAGGTGGTCAACCAGATATTTGTAATCTACGTATGGCAACATACGTTTTTCACTTCTGTCTATACCTGCAAGTATGGACATTAAAGGTGGAGTTGAGATAGATGGTCTCTTCGGTGAGTCTAATCTGAAGAGAGCCGTCTCAATATTTTCAAAATTTAATAATGGTCAATGACTTTAAAAGCGGGTGATATCACTACAAACATCTTCCCGGGTCTATCAAGCTAAATTAGGATGATTTTAGCCAAACTCCAATTTCTTATTTAAGATTTTTATAGGTACAGTTATAGAATTGAGGTGTATCATAGGGCATTCGTTTTTACCTAAACTGCGGTGTGATTCATCACTCTTATAATATTTCTGATATCAAAATATATATTGCCAAATGACAACTTAACAAAAATAATCAATATCAACTTACCAACTAATCTACTATATAAATACAATATTGGCTTGTCAGCCAAAACAAATCGTAACATTTGTTAAAAAAAACGATAATGAGCAGCAAGATTATGGAACAATACCCAACTCATGTAGAGGCTCTTAGCAAGACAAGGAAAGTCGTAGGATTAACTTACGAAGAGCTAGCTGAGTTAGCTGAAACAACTAGAACCAACCTCAGTAATACTATAGGCAAAAATCCATCCTACTTGCCCTCTCTTGCCTTAATAGAAAGAATTTTGGCGGCATTTGAAGCGACCAAACCAGGCGCAAGACTTTATTACAGCCTAATCCTATCAGGTTATTCTCTGGAACAAGCAGCAAAAATTTCCTTCAGCAGCGATAACGCTACGCCAAAGCTTGACCCTAAAGAAGTCGCCAATCTCAAGCAAGAATCGCAAATGCGACAGTTAGTTGTTTCTCTAATTGATAAAATCGACCTACGAAAATTGATAGTGGATGATTTAGATTCTAAAACCGCAATTTCAATCTTAATTTCCTGTCTCGATCGGAAAAACTTTTTCGATAGTTTAAAAAAACATCGCGTTGCCTATCAGATAGCTGAAAAAATAGTTTATTGTGGGTTCGATTTAGGTGCTAGGTCTTTTCAGATTGGAAAAAACCTAGATCCAGAAAAGGTGGCAGGAATAATGAAGGGTTTTAGCCCCAGAATTGCCTCTATAGAACAAAAAAAGCCAAAAAAGCAGTCCCAGGTTGAAACCTCCCCAGAAGAATTAGAATTGATTGGCTAGCACCCTTGGCATTTAGCAATAATCCGAACTATACTGGCGTGCTTTGTATTGAGAAGTAGATAGGTTTTATATGCTAGAAATCATCCTCACTGCCCACCTAATCACTAATAAGCCAGTCATAACCAATGGTTCGGGATAATATTTTCAAATTAATCGCCAGCTTAGATATAGAATCAATAGACCACCTATGGCTATTATTGCGATACAGCGAAAATGATAAATTACCAATTAGCGAACATCTGCCCCTTGAGATAAAAACTATAATTTATCAAACTAATAGATTTGACAGAGAAGAATTAAAACAGTTTAAGCTATTACTATGTGGGGCTTGTCTTGGTATACAAAAGCAGTCTAAAAATTGGGGTCTATTCCAAGCTGCATCACTTATGCCAAATCAAAAACCCGATTTCGTTAATAAGACTGTTCGGTCAAAAAACTATACATTAAATTCAGCTACCGATTTTGTAGTAGAGGCAATTAAAGGAGATTTAATGTCAAAAACGCAGCTTGAGACATTGATGAATGCTTTGGCAGATTCTATATCTTACAGCTAAACCTTTAGATAAAGCTTTTACTATTTGCGGGCAAGAATATCCAAATTAATTATCTTAATAATTAATCTAAATATTCATCTTCTAGAGTCTGTAGTAGCCTCTCCTCAATTGAATTGAGAGTAGAACGATTCAGCTTTTCTAATCCTCGTAATACCCACATGGCGGCTTCATCTAAGTTTTCTACTTCTGATAGAGCCGTCATTCTTGCGCCTAAATCCAGCATTTGCTCTGATTCGTCGTGGGTCAACCTCATAGTCGATAAGTCGTCTACTGAAACGACATATTGACTGTCCCAAGTATCCACCACACATTCATCTTTTCTTACTTCCGATATTACGCACCAACAATAAAGCTTTCCCTTAATTCCCGATGTGATACGACATATTTGACCCGATTCAAAAGAATTGCTTGGGGGATATTTTTGATGTAAATAAGTCTTGACTGCCAATTTGACCATTGAGTAAGAAGGCACTTTACCGCGCAAAACTTTGTTTTGCCAGTCGTCAAGACGACGATCTGGGCGATAGCCCTGCGCAATCCCTACTGCCATCACCCAAACTTCACCCGCCTCAATCGGATTCAGATGAGCCTGAAAAATCGGTCTTAACTGCTTCTGTTTATTCGGTAATATCTTGTTTAGACCCTGGGTCTGTAAATATTCTACTATCTGATAGTAAGTCTCGGCTGCGATCATACAACGCTCAATATAAAGCATCGTAAAGCCAAAGACTTCATCACAATAAGATTCAAAATTATCGAAGCGATCGCGATACAGTTTCAATCGCTTAATGCTCCTCAATGCCTGACCTCGCAGCACAAAACCAGTACGTACCTGCTGCTCTAATTTATCCCTTAACTTCGACTCTTGTGGTGATAAAACATACAAGACCAAACATTCCTGTACTTGCTCCTATTTCTAGTTAATCTTACAACTTTTAGTGCAGATAACAGTAATTCTTCGTAGTAAACTTTTGGTAGGGTTCTAATTTACTGGTATGGTTTGGGTAAGGGGTCAAGGTTAAGGGGTAAAGGAATGGCTATTCGACGGCTGGATAAAATTAATAGATTTAATAAAAGCGCTCGCTCGCTCGCTAGTGTTTCTACTTTACCTACGGTTAAGGCGATGTGGGACTGCTTTGAGAAATATCTTAACCTAACTATCGCTAATGGTCACGCGAGTAACGATACAGTTAAAACCTATCGCAATCGGGTTCAACAGTTTCTTAGCTGGTGCAGGGAGCGAGAACTATATCCTGCGTTGATTACTCAGAAAAATATTAAAGAATACCGCAAATACATGGTTGATGGTGGAAAAACATCCCCGACGATTCGTTTGTCTTTACTGGCTATCAAGCATTTTTATACGGCTTGTTTGGCAGAGAAACTGGTCAAGGAAAATCCTGTTGTTGGGGTGAAAGCACCGAGGGAGAAGCGAGAAGTTAGTAGTACGATTAATTATTTAAGTTTGGAGGAGTTACAGCAGGTATTTGATAGCGTTGCCCTTACCTTAAAGATTCGAGGAGATAAAACCAAACAAGTACAGGTCTTGCGCGATCGCACTTTACTCGGCTGTATGGCACTACAAGGTTGTCGTAGCATCGAGATGTATCGAGCGAACATAGGTGATATTAGCGAGTCATACGGACAGTATTATCTTAAGCTAGATGGTAAAAACAGCATCCGAACTGTCGTTTTAAGACCAGATTTGAGAGAAGAAATAGCTCGGTATCGACAAGCTCGTGTAAAAAGTGGAGAAAAAGTAAATCCTGCTTCTCCTTTGTTCATTTCTTTATCAAATCGTCGTTACGGTCAAAGACTATCTAGGAGAGGGATTGGTTATATAGTCGATAGTTATTTGTCTGAGTGCGGCCTAAAACATAGCGACTTAGATCGAAGTCTTTCCCCTCATAGTCTACGTCACACCGCAGGTACGTTGAGTCTCCAGAATGGATCTTCCTTGCGTGAGGTTCAGGATTTCCTGGGACACGCCGATCCCAAAACCACTGCTATATATACACATATTCTCAAAGATCGGGAGAATAATCCTGCCTCAAAAATTGAGATTGATTTTTCACAATAATCTTTAGTTCAAAACCTAATTATGAGTTGCGAAAGAATTTCTTCTTCAAAAACATTTTGATTGTGGAGCGTGAACTAGTAGATTATAAAAGGCGATCGCATTTAAGAAATTAACATATTTGAAAGATAATAATGCTGACGATAGATGTAATTGTTTAAAAGCTTCAGCTATCAAGTAAAGGTAGATCGTTGAGCAATAATAGATGAATATACCTGTCGAGATCGCCGAACTGTGGTCGAGCCTAGCGATACCTAGAGGGGGCAAAATTGTTTACGTGGTTCTTGACGGTGTGGGTGGCTTACCCGATAAAGAACGAGGTGGTACTGAGTTACAGGTAGCTAAAACTCCTAACTTAGATAAATTAGCTAAAAGGTCGAGCTGTGGTTTACTAGAAGTTGTTGCTCCTGGCGTTACTCCTGGAAGCGGACCTGGACACTTAACGTTATTTGGCTATCATCCGCTTAAATACCGTTTGGGTAGGGGCGTTCTTTCTTCGTTGGGAATTGATTTCGATCTTCAAGAAGGGGACATCGCTGCTCGTGCTAACTTTGCTACCATAGATGGCGAGGGAAAAATAAGCGATCGCCGTGCGGGAAGAATTGCTACGAAGCTAAATCAGCGTCTGTGTCAGAAAATTCGCGATAAGGTTCATCTGGATTTTGGCGGGGAGTTTTTCTTTAAAACCGTTAGCGAGCATCGAGCAGTATTGGTATTGCGCGGGGAGAGTTTAGGAGGAGATTTGCCCGATACCGATCCGCAACGTACAGGTATTCCACCTCAGCAATTACAGGCTAACTCAAAAGCTTCAGCTAAAACAGCAAGGCTAGTCAATTCGTTTATCGAACAGGTCAAAGACATACTAATAGACGAATTGCCAGCTAATATGGTTTTATTAAGAGGATTTGAGAAGTATCATTCTTTACCCAGCTTGCGCGCTCGCTTTAAGTTAAAAGGTGTATGTATTGCTGATTATCCGATGTATCGTGGAGTCAGTCGTTTGTTAGGCATGGATGTTTTACCCCATCCAGGTGGTATGGAAAAGCGATTCCAGGCTCTTTCAAACTGCTACGGCGACGACTACAATTTTTATTTTTTACACGTTAAAAAAACCGATAGCTATGGTGAAGATGCAGATTTTGACCATAAGGTGCAACTAATTGAATCAGTCGATCGCTTGATGCCTCAAGTAACCGCCCTCAAACCAGATGTTTTAGTAGTAACTGCCGATCATTCTACACCAGCAGTTATGGGCAGACATAGCTGGCATCCCGTTCCTGTAATGCTGGCTGCTGCTACCGCCAAAATCGATTCTGTCTCTAGTTTCGATGAGTATGCCTGTATGCAAGGTTCTTTAGGTACTCGTCCTGGCGTTCATTTAATGGGGTTAGCCCTCGCCAATGCAGGTAGATTACAAAAGTTTGGAGCTTAATATCAAGAACTATTAGAAGCGCGAGGAAAAATAGTAGATGTCTATTCTGATGATGAGGCGGAATGGTGCAAACTTAATGACGATACAATCATTCGCCTTGATAAAATTAAGAGTTTTGAGACGGCGGAGGCTTAGATTAATGGTGGATGAGCCTGACTGTATTTACTTTTGCTCTTTCAGAAGAGTCGGTTTTTCAGTGCCTCTTCGTCTTCACTTAACGTTTTCATCCTGCATTTCCTCAACATCCAAAAGACTAATTAATACTCCTGCAATCGGAATTGATAGAAACACACCGACTAATCCAGCGACTCTAGCACCTATTAGTAATGCTAGAAACATTAAAACTGGATTTAGATTAATCGAATCCTGCATAATTCTGGGCATCAGTAAATTCTCTTCAACTTGCTGAAGCAAAATGCAGCCGACTAATACTTTGAGACTGAGAAAAATTCCTTGAGGTAAGATAATTAGACAAATTAAACCAATGCCCAAAGTCGCACCAATACCAGGAATTAAATCGAAGACACCTGCGATCGTTGCTAACGCTAAAGCATAGGAAACACCTAGTAAGATAAATACTAAAAATGTAGACATCCCAAAGAAAATTGATAATAGCAATCTACCCCAAAAAAAGCCTAAAAAGTTTTTAGTAATACTAGCTGTCAGGTGCGATCGCTGATGAGTCGGAAAGAGGCGAAGAGCAAAGTTCCACAAAGGTTTTCCATCCAGCAGCATAAAGAATGCCACCACAATTATCACAATTAGATCGAGCAGACTCAATAGCAAGTTTTGAATCGTCGTAAGTCCCGTCCCGATTAGGTTGAGAGCCTGTTCGCGTAACTGTGTCTCAAAAGTATTAGGATCGATAGTAAAGTTTTTACTCTGCACAAAAGGTAAATCTTGCAAAAATGCAATCGCACTATCTAAAAGTAGTGGTGCTTGTTCGAGCAGTTCCTGTATTTGAGAAACAATAGTCAATCCAACTGTTACCGAAAAAGTGCCTAAGATTAGCAGTGCTAGCAAAAATACGAGGATAACTGCCATAGTACGTGGCATGAAGCGAGATGCCCAAATGACGGGATAGTTGAGCAAAAATGCCAAAATCGCAGCGAAAACAAAGATTATTAATACAGCTTCAAAGTATGCTAGTACTTGGACTAGTACCCAACCGAGTGTAAACAGTAGCAAATAACGGACTAACGGACTGTTGTTCAAATTTTTCCACTGCATTATTCAGTTGAGTAAACGGTATTAATTATCTCAAGTAATAAGTAAAGTAGAGGCGTACTATGGTACGCTCGTATATTAAGTAATTAAAAGTCAACTTGGACTAACATTGCTAATTACAAAGCCACTTTTCGGTGCGGTGGGCATGGTTGATAAGGGAATCTCTAAATCTTGTTTGGGTACGTCGTATTGCAGAGATTGAGTTAAGAAGTTTAGAGACACCTTCATTAATTCGATGGTAATCCATTCCCCTGGACAACGATGATTGGTGTAATAATCTCCACCGCCTTGAGGGATTAGAGCGAATTTACTGCCATTCCAGTCGCAAAATCGTTCGGGAGTAAAATCTTCTGCATTATTCCACAGTTGAGGATCGTGGTTTGTACCATATAGATCGAGCAGTACTTTTGTTCCCTGGGGAAAATGATAGTCCTGCCAATCAAAATCTCGATCGACTACAGCAGCAGCGAAGGGAAAGAAAGGATAGAATCTACGTACCTCCTGCACAAACCATTGATAATAATCATCTTCGCCATTCTGCAATTTTTGCCGACATTCGGGATGTTCGTGTAAAGCTAAAGCTGCAAAAATAACATATCGAGCGATCGCTACAGTCGGACGTATAAGATTAATAATCTCTACCGCAGCAGTATGTTTATCTAATAAGTTTCCCTCTAAATCGCGATGATTGGCAATAGAATACAATGCACGGTCTTCAGGTATTTCTAGCCGACTGTTACGTACCTGTTCGATAATATCTTCAATCCACTTTTCGACTTGTTTACGGCTTCGTCTTCCTTGCCAGTGTTTGAGTCCTACTGTACCCGAACCATCGATCATTGCCCCTAAATCTTTGGTTCTTCCTGTTACTTCCGACTCCGATAGGGGAACGCCAGTCCAGGTACAGGCTGCACGACACAAAATTTCTCTAGCTTCTTCAAACAGCACGACGCGATCGCTCTGCGACCATTTTTGAGCATAGTTATACCACTGTTCTCTAGTCAAATCTGCCAGTTGCTTTATGCCTTTATCGCTCATCAAAGACATGAACATCTGCTTGCGATGCCGATGAGCATCACCATCCAAACCTTGAACCCCATCTTTACCAAAGAGAGTTTTTTGCAGTCTTTTAGGTGCAGCACCTTGACGGCTAAATTTTTCAGTGTCGTAAAAAACCCTGGCTGCTTCTTCTCCCTGAAAGCAAATTGTCTTTTTAAATAAAAGTCGGGTTTGAAAAATATCGGTTTGATAGCATTGGCACTGTTGGGAAATAAATCTATAGCCGTTTAGTGCTAATAGCAAAGTGCTGTCAAAAATACGAACCTGTGGAATTTGCAACATAATAACTGACCTTATGCAGTACATACTAAAAACTAGTGTTGCCGTTGCCCCCGAATGGGGGTTAGTTGTTAATCATTATTTAGGTTGGGGAATGGGTTGCGGTTCGGGAGTAGGTACTGGTTGAGGAATCGGTGTAGGAACAGGCTGAGGTATTGGGGCAGGTACTGGTTGGGGATTGGGATTGGGGCTAGGATCGGGACTGGGTTGGGGACGGGTTGGAGGTGTTTCAATCATGATTTTTTGGTTTGTAGTTAGAGGCGAATAGTCGATTCTGACGATTAGTGAATGACCTTTAGTTTGTAAAGTGGCTAGTGACAAACAAATCACGATCGCAATCGCTGTTGAGAGTATTTTATGCCGTAGCAAGCTGTTTTACCTTTTCTTCTAAGGTTTGCTGAAGAGAATCAAAAGGTCGAACAAATTTATCAATTCCTTCTTCTAATAGTTCTTCCATTACGCCCTTAAGATCGATATTAATATCTGGATCTTGGAGACTAGCTATAAGTTGTTTTGCCTCCTCCACATTACTTTCAATCGGATTGGCGGTAATCTCGCAATGGTCGGCACAGGCATCTAATGTATTGGGTGGTAAAGTATTTACCGTGTGTTCTCCAACCAGTTCGTTGACATACATTACGTCGTTATATTCGGGATTTTTGGTACTGGTACTCGCCCACAGCAGTCTTTGAATGTTGGCACCTCGATCGGCTAAGGCTTTCCAACGATCGCTTTGTGTAATCTCTCTAAATTTTTGATAGGCTAGTTTGGCATTGGCGATCGCCACTTTACCTTGAACCTGTCGCAGACGGGCTTCTTCGTTTAAAGTTTCCGTACCGATGTTTTTGAGTCTTTCGTTGATGCGATCGTCAATCTTGACATCAATACGGCTGAGAAAGAAGCTAGCAACAGAAGCAATCTTGTCAATTGGTAAGCCTCTTTTGATTCTCGTTTCCAAACCGCGAATATATGCCCAAGCAGCCTCTTGGTAACTTTCTACGGAAAACAGGAGGGTAACATTGACGTTAATTCCTTCTGTAATTACTCGTTCGATCGCTGGGAAGCCTTCGGGAGTACCAGGAATTTTAATCATCACGTTTTCGCGCTCGATCGCTTTATAATAGCGTAATGCTTCTTCTACCGTACCTTCCGTATCCCTAGCTAAATGAGGGGAGACTTCAATACTGACATAGCCATCTAATCCGCCAGTTTGTTCGTAAATTTCTTTGAAGCAATCGCAGGTGTCGCGAATATCTTTAAAAATTAGCGTCTCATAAATTTCGCTAACTGGTTTGTTAACTTTAATTCCCGCTTCAATATCTGCATCATAAACTTGATTGCCCGCGATCGCCTTTTCAAATATCGCAGGATTAGAAGTAATACCTTTGAGTCCGTAATTTTCAATCTGCTGTTCTAATTCGCCAGACTCAATTAAACTGCGACTGAGATTATCCATCCAGACGCTTTGTCCGTAATTATTTATTTCTAAAAGTGGATTGTTATTAGTCATAATGTATTGTTCTCCTGATTATTAAATAAATTTCTTTTAACTACTTGCTAGCCAGATTTTGGCTTCATCGATTTGTGCTGCTTCAAAAGCCTTTACTTTGGCAGACAATACATTGTCTAATGCTTCGGCAAAAGTCCGCATCCATTTTGCATCGGCGACAACAGCAGCATGGGTAATATCATCGACGTGAGATAAGCCAAAGTTCAGATCTTTCCAAAGCGCGATCGGATCTATCCCTTCAAAGCTACGAATGTTTTCAAGGATTCGTAGTTTGCCGTGTTTTTGAAGATCTACTTTTAGCAGAGAAATTACTCGCTCGAGATCTGTTTCAGTAATTTTGCCGTCTACATAAATTTCGACAATATTGCTATCGGAATTGTTTTTATATTCAATCGCGGAATGTTCGCTCTTATCGGGGATATTTAATAACCACTCTCGCGCCAATTCAATTTGCGATTGCTCAAAAACTTTTACTTGGGCAGGTAAAACGCTATCTATCGCCTGAGATAATGTCTGTATCCACTTGGCATCAGCTACGACAGCAGCATGAGTAAAGTCATTAGCGTGGGCAAGTCCAAAGTTTACATCTTGCCAAAGTGCGATTGGATCGATACCATCAAAACTGCGAATTTCTTCTAAAATGCGAAGTTTACCATGATGTTTGAGATCGAGCTTTAGCTGAGTAATAGTTTGCTCAATGTCAGCCTTAGTGATTTTTCCTTCAACTGTAATTTCGACGATGTTACTATTAAGACAATTTTTGTAATCAATCATGTGCTTTTGAGGGTTGCTTCCCTTTAGTTCTCTATCTGTCCAATAAATCTTTTTTAACTATTAGCAAGCCAGTTTCTTGCATCTTCAATTTCTGCTGAATCAAAAGCTTTTACCTTAGTAAATAAAACATTATCTATTGCCTGGATGTAGGTTGACATCCACTCAGCATCGATGACGACGGCAGCATGGGTAAAGTCATTTACAGGAGACAAGCCAAAGAGAATATCTTTTAAAAGTGTTATCGGATCGACACCTTCAAAATAGCGAACTTCTTCTAAGAGACGTAATTCTCCATGCTCATTGATATCCGCTTTTAAACAGTTAGCAAGTCGCTCGAAATCTGCTTCAGTGATTTGACCATCTACACAAATTTCGACAATATTATTATCTGAATTTTTCTGGTATGTAATCATTGGCTATTGTTCAAATTCGACTGTTGTAGAGAGTAAATTGAGAGTACACAGTAATCGATCGTCAAAAGAGACTTTTAAGACTAATATTTTTGATTTTTCATCGCCCAATAAATTTCTTCGGCGACGACTTTTCCCCACCGAATGCGAATAAAATTCATTCCTCGGCGAGTTATCGATTTACCCTCACCATCTACAGCGTTATCTATCTAAGCAACTGCCACCCGCGTATTCCAAAAACTACCCCTTACCCAAATCTCTTGCAGATCGAACTGATGTTATAGCAGATAATTATAAATTGCTCTAAAACCCTAGCAGTTGCATCTATCGACTGATATGTACCGCTAGTCTCTGAAGAACCAGCAATAGTTAATTCTGCTTGAGGATGGAAACGCTGGAGATGGTGTTGGTATCTACCAGAAGATAAATCCGCAAATGCTTTGTTGGCTATTTGGCGAGTAATGAAATGATACAAACTACAGCTTGGCTAAGACTTTTTCTGCCGTAGTTTTTTCTACTTCTCCCATTTCATCTACTTCTAGATGTTTAATTACACCATCTTCAACTATTGCTGCATAACGTTGCGATCGCATACCGAGTCCATTATCGCTTACGTCGGCTGACATACCCATCTCTTTCGTAAAACTAGCTTCGCTATCGGCTAGCATTAATATTTTACCGTCGGGGTTTTTAGCTTTACTCCAAGCATCCATTACAAAGGGATCGTTGACGGAAATACAGACTATTTCATCAATATCATGTTGCTTGATTTTATCGGCTTGTTGAATAAAGCCTGGTAGGTGGTCATCAGAACAGGCGGGGGTAAATGCACCTGTGACTGCAACCAATACTACTTTTTTGTTAGAAAATAGTTCTTCAGTAGGTACTGGCTGTGGTTTATCGTTATCCAATTTTGATAGAGTGACCGAAGGTACAGAATCTCCTACAGAAATACTCATAATTTTATTGCTCCAAAGTTGTTAATTTATTTCGATTTAAGATGCCTTGTTATCTAATCCCAGGTTGAAGGTAATTTCAAATACCCCTGGAATAGCTTTGGTTTGCTCGACGATCTCTTGGGCAGTTTCTTTATCTTTTACTCTTCCTGAAAATCTTACCGAACCATTTGCTACAGCTACAACCACATTATCGCCAGTATCTGCTTTAATGCTTTTTTCGATGCTGTCATCACTCACGGCTTTTTCAACTCTTGTGGTAGGTTCGGCATATTCGATGCCACTATAATGACCACCGCCTGGAGTTACTTTGAGTTCTTCTATTTGTTGCTGTTCTGGTGTCAGAGTACTTTCGTTTGCGCCTAAAGCTGCCAAATCTGTGGCTGCGATCGCCTGAAAGCTATTAAAGTAACCCAAAATTGTAATTCCTAATAACACTACAATAGAGTAGAACAAACGTTTTTTCTTAGATAAGAGCTTACCCAAGCCGATAATCGCCATAACTGTTAGGGACAATAAGATAGTCGAGTAAATAAAACTCATTAGTTATCCTCCTTTTCTTTAATTTCTCGCGTCTGTTATCTTTTGTTGTTTTGGATGGAAACTTTTATTTCCTTTTGATAACAGTAAAAAAGAGTCAGGTAAAAAAACTCCTTACCACTATTTCTGTTTGAATATAGTTGCGGATATTCTATGTTTATCAGTCTCGGTGATATTTTCGAGCGTCTAAATATTAGACGTTAATCCATAACAGCAAAACTTTTATTCGATGCCAAGATAAAATATCCGTGTTGTTTATATATTAGAAAGCAAAACAAATATTTTTCTTCCCTCATAAGATAGAGTATAGAACATCAGTCAGATTCTCAATAAATAATACACTTATACTTAATAAAATTTAGCTCGGAAATTTGAGTCAAAAGTAGATATATATATAAATTTTGCTCTATGTTTGAAAGCGCACAGAATCATCATAGTTAATTGATAACAATGAAACTAGAGAATATCTTAAATTGAGCATAGCAGCGATTGACTTAATATGAATATAGAAAATACGCTACCGACTCGTGGACAGTTAGAAAGACAACTTTCTCAGACTTTACAGTCAACTTATCGCCAGCAATTTGGAAATCCAATAGGTAAAGTAACCTGTAACTTACTTAATAACAAAGTAGCCATTGTCGCCGAAGATAGGGTAACAGAGGTAGAGAAAGTATTATTAAATAACGATCGAGTAGATTTGGCTAATGAACTTAGATCGGCAATAAATAAGATCTTTAGAACTCAAATAAAACAGACTGTTGCCGATATTATGCAAGTTGAGGTAGTCGATATAGTTTACGATTCTATTTTAAGCAGTGGTTATTTGGGTGCATTAGTACTTTTGAATAATACCCCACATATACGTTCAAATAATAAAGCGTATTTTCGCAGACCTGCTCCCGATGCTGTCGATTTAAAATCTAGTCTGCGATTGGTTTCGGATGGAAATTCAAAAGTTGATATGGAGTAGATAAAAAATATATTTCAAAAATGTTTTATTTTACTGCTTTAAAGTCGGTTATTAGTTTTTTTCCGCTTCTGCTACCCTGCGTTTAACCTGAATTACGCTATCGGGATTGAGAGACATGGAGTCTATGCCCACTTCAACTAAAAAGGCAGCAAAATCGGGGTAGTCGCTCGGTGCTTGACCGCAAATTCCCACTTTACGACCTTTTTGCTTGGCAGTATCGACTAGACGGCGAATGACTCGTTTAATTGCTAGATCGCGTTCATCGAAGAGATGGGCAAGTTCTCCTGAGTCGCGATCTACACCTAAAACTAGTTGAGTTAGGTCATTACTGCCGATAGAAAAGCCGTCAAAACGCTCGGCAAACTCGTCGGCTAGCTCGATATTTGAGGGAATTTCTGCCATGACGTATACTTGCAATCCATTTTCGCCTCTGGTTAAGCCATTTTCTGCCAGGACTTCCATAACTTTATCTGCTTCAGTTAAAGTACGACAGAAGGGAATCATAATAATCACGTTGTCGAAACCTACTTTTTCCCTAACCTGTTTAATAGCACGACATTCGAGGGCAAAACCTGACTGATAGCGATCGCTGTAGTAACGACTCGCACCTCGAAAACCCAGCATGGGATTATCTTCTTTGGGTTCAAACTCTTTTCCGCCAATTAGGTTAGCGTATTCGTTGGTTTTAAAGTCGCTCATGCGAACGATAACGGGATGAGGATATTGAGAAGCAGCAATTTTACCGATACCTTGAGCGAGATTTTCGACAAAATAGTCTTTTTTATCTTCGTAACCCTGAGTCATGTCGCGAATTTGCTGCCAGGCTTCGCGATCTTCTAACTCGTCATAGTGAACTAAAGCCATCGGATGAATCTTAACCAGATTGTTAATCACAAATTCCATCCTTGCCAAACCAATTCCCTCGGCTGGTAGTCGCCACCAACGAAAAGCTGCTGCGGGGGAAGCAATTGTAACTTGAACCATAAAATGGGAATAATAGAATCATAAAATGGGACAATTTAAGCTCTGAAAGTTAGTAAATTCGTCAACTAAATTTTTGAGAGAGAAAGAGTTTTGAAGCATAAAACGAGACTAT
>JADEXJ010000294.1 GCA_015207195.1 Pleurocapsales cyanobacterium LEGE 10410 | reverse complement strand
GGATCGAATGCTGATGCGGTTCAATCAAGTACCCCGTCGTAATTACATTACCTTTTTGGAAATGTTGGGGATGCGTTTGCAGCCACCGAGTCCCGCCCAGACTAAGCTGACTTTTTATTTGGTTTCCGATCTGCCCCATTCCTATACGATCCCTAGAGGAATTGAGGTGGCAACCCAGCAAGGTAGCAATCGACCCGCAGTTATTTTTAGTACTGATGAACCATTAATTATCGGTCAGCCCCAGATCGACCGTCTGTTATCTGCTGAAACAGCAGAGGTTAATCCCCAAGTATTGCGCGATCGCCTGACTAATTTTTGGACTTTGGAAGCAGGAGAATGGTCGGGTTCGGAACTAGCTTTATTTGACGAGCGACCCCAGGCGGGGAACTGTGTTTATCTAGTATTAAATCCTGAAGCTGCCCTATCGGGTAATGCGATCGCCCTAACGGTCAAGGGACAGGAAGCAACGCCCACGGGAATCAACCCCGATCGACCCCCTAGAAGTTGGCAGGCTTGGAACGGCAGTGAATGGCAGCCGATTTTACTGACCGAACTGGATGACGGGACTGAGGGATTTAGCTTTAGCCAGCTAACACGCCAGGGTGGGAACCCCCTTCAGGGTGCAGATATCGTTCTACATTTGCCCCTCAACTTTCCCATTACCCAGTTTGGTAACTATCGAGGTAGATGGCTGCGCTGTGTTTGTCACGGTAGCGAATCTCCAGAAGACTCCACATATCTCCGCAGTCCCAAAATTACTGGAATCAAAGTTCGTTCCCTGGGTGGAACTGTAACCGCCAGTCAAAGTGAAGTAATTGAAGATGAAGTAGTGGGAATCAGCAACGGTAATCCAGGTCAGACTTTCTCACTTCAGGCAAAACCCGTTCTTGCCCGCAGAGAAGATGAATATTTAATTGTCACACCTCCTGGAGAACTATCTCAAACCTGGCAGGAAGTAGCCGACTTTGCCGACTCTCAATCGAGCGATCGCCACTATGTCATTGACTCCCTTTCGGGTACAATTCAATTCGGTCCTTTAATCCGAGAACCTAATCGCTTAAAAACCGCAACGGAAGAGAGAATTCAATATCAAACCTACGGGCAACAGCCTAGAATGCTATCTGCCGATAATTTAGAGCAGCAGTATGGTGCAATTCCCCCAAAAGGGGCAACCATTAGAATGTCCCGCTATCGTACTGGAGGAGGCAAGCAGGGTAATGTTTTGGCGGGAACGCTCAAGATTCTCAAGTCCGCCGTACCTTATGTGGCAAAAGTCACCAACCACGTTCCCGCTCGTAACGGTGCAGATGCCGAAACCCTAGAGCAATTAACCCTTAGAGTCCCCCAGGTTTTGAGAACACGCGATCGCGCTGTTACCCCCGAAGATTTTGAAGTACTTACCCTAGCAGGAGGACAGGGGGCAGTAGCCCGCGCCCATTGTTTGCCCACCGACCCCAAAAAACCAGGGACGGTAGAGCTATTAGTAGTTCCCCAGATCGATACGGGCGAGATCGAACATGGTAGGGGGATTCATCCCGATTTGCTGCGTCTGAATGACGGCTTAAAAGATCGGATCGACTCTTATTTGGCAACCAGAAAGCTATTAGGAGTTAACGTCGAATGTCGAGAACCTAACTATGTTGGAGTTATGGTGCAGACAGAGGTTGCTCTAGAAGCCCAATATCAGAATGCTACCGCACGGGCAGAAATTCTGTGGCAACTACAGGTTGCGCTGTATCGTTTTCTCAATCCCGTTACGGGAGGAATCGACGGACAGGGTTGGAAATTGGGTCAACCCCTCTATCCTTCCGACGTAGTTGCTCTGTGTCAGACTATTCCAGGCATCCGCTATTTAGGTGCAATTCAATTAATAGAAATGCGTCGTCTCGATGGCGAATGGGTCAGACTGCCTCCTGCTACCAGTATCAATCCAGGTATTTGGGGGTTAATTTGTTCCTGGCAGGATAGTGATTCTCATTTCGGTCACAGTATTGATGTTGTTGGGTAAGACAGGGAGTTCGGAGTCCCTAAAGGGATACCGAGACCGAAGGGAATCCTTTAGGGCTTCGCATTTATCCTCGAATGGGGACTTGTCCTCGAATGGGGATATTCGGAGTTCGGAGTAGTCAACAGAGTAATTTTTAAAAAGCTAACGGCTAAAGGCTAAAAGCTAAAAGCTAAAAGCTAAAAGCTAACAAATCAAATCCATCAACATAAAACTCAATAATAACCCGATATGACACAGGCGCGATTGCGACAACAGCTTTCTTTAAAACTCAAGTCTCTGAACATTCCAGAGGCGGAGTTAGCCTTGTTGCCGATTCGTACTGGCAGTACGCCCAAAACTATCGACCTCAAGCGGGAGAGTTTATTACTAAATCCAGGAGAGGTAGCGGAAATATCGGTCAGATTGTCTAATCGCGATCGCGAACCTTTAGGTTTACGCTGGGAGGTTACGGGAGATTTTCCTCGATCTTGGTGTCAGTTTCCCAGATTGGAAAATGAGCTGTTGCCAGGGGAAACTATCGACGTGACGGTCAATTTTCTCGTACCCGATAATTTCTTTGAAGCCGAAACTGCTTTGGATACCACGGTAGATAATTGGCGCGAGCGATCGCTCAAGTTAGATTACTACGGCGTATTACATATTTATACTACTTCTAGAAGTTCGCAGGCGATTGCCTCGACTGGGTTTAATTTATTCGTTCGTCCCCAATCTCGCTATCTGGACTTTTTGCCCCAGATCTATCGGGAAGTAGACTTTGTCGGACGCTTTCTCAAGATTATCGAGACTACTTTTGAACCCGACGTAGAGATTTTAGAAAATTTCTGGGCATATCTCGACCCTCTAACCGCTCCTGAGAGTATGCTGCCGTTTTTGGCACATTGGGTAGGTTGGGAAATACAGCCCCAAATTCCTTTGAATTTGCAACGACGTTTGATTCGCTATGCAATTCAGATTTATCGCTGGCGCGGTACTCGTTATGGACTGCGGTTTTTTTTGCATTTGATTACGGGGTTGCCTTTAGACGAACAAATTGAGGAAGCAGATAAACATATTAGTATTCGCGAATTTTTTAGTAAGGGGTTCGTGTTCGGGGAAACTCGTTTGGGAGAAGATACTATTTTGGGCGGGGGTCGTCCGTTCCACTTTAAAGTTCACTTGCGTAGAGATACACCAGACAGAGAGTTGGATGAAGCGGTGATTCGTCTGGTAATCGAACAGCAAAAGCCAGCTTTTTGTACTTACGATTTGGAGATTGAATAGGGTGAGAAGGCAGGGGAATTTAAAAAAAGCTAAGAGCTAAAAGCTAAGAGCTAACAGCTAAAAACTATAGAATTACTAAAGCAAAAATAAAAATGGACGATCGGCAATTAGCAATCAAAAGGCAAGAGGGACAGTTGGCAAGGAGCGATCGCAACGAGATCGAACCACTATCTCGTCTGGTGGTTCGGGATGGACTGCTGTTAAATGCCGAACGCTGGCAACAGGCGCATCAATACCACCGTCAGCGTCAGAATTTGCACTATCAATCGCTACACCGAGGCGGAATTGTCTTTGGTTTGGGGGTAAAAGCGATCGCGCCACCAAATAGAGTTCCCGCGCAATATCGTCAGGAGAAACGATGGCTGCGTATTCAACCAGGGATGGCGATCGACAATTACGGCAATCCTATTATTGTTACCGAGGCGATCGATCTGCGTCTGACTGCCTATCCGCAATCGGCAATGGTGTATCTGGTAATTCGCTATGTCGATCCCGATAATTTAGAACTAGTGCGAGAAACTGCGGGGGCGACACAAACAATCACAGAGCTTGCTGAATCAAGGATTTAGCCCTCATACCCTGGCGATAATAATCATTTTTGGCAGTGGAAAAACGGAGCAACTCTCGAACAACATCTTGGAAAAAT
>JADEXJ010000293.1 GCA_015207195.1 Pleurocapsales cyanobacterium LEGE 10410 | reverse complement strand
CCTTGATATTTGGATGTAGATGTTATTTATTCAGGCAGACCAGTCTTTCTAAAAGAGAACAAAAAAACTTGTCCCCATATTTTGAGGCGGAAGCAGTTGGCGTAGTCTATCAGGAAGAGGAAGGTGCGATCGCGCTTTGGCTAAATTACCGATGCTTATGTACTGATAGCATAGATTAGATCGCCAAAGCTCTGATAGCACCTAAACCCTGAGAAGAACAATTTTTGGAGGATCGATGAAGAAGGATTTCTCGAACAGAAACTCACTATAGTCGCTGAGGGTATCGAGATTGACGAAGTCTAGCACAATCTCGACTGCGAACCACAGAGCAATTCTGAATAAGGATTGTTGCCATTGTTTGTTCATGATGCCGAACCTCCTTTTTAACTTATTAAGTCGGTTATCAATTACTGAGAACTATTCGAGCGGGCAAAATGGCGAATGTAATTAGCAATCAAGTCTAAATCTTCCTCCAGGGCAAAATGTCCTGTATCTAGGATGTGGAACTCAAGGTTATTGAGATCCTGCTTATAAGGATGCGCTCCCTCTTCAGGAAATATGTAGTCACCTTTACCCCAAACAATCAGGGTTGGAGGTTGAAAGGAGCGGAAATATTCCTGCCATTGCGGATAGAGGGGAGGATTGGTACCGTAGCTGTAAAACAGTTCCAATTGAATTTCCTGATTGCCAGGACGGTCGAGTAAATACTGGTCGTGGAACCAATTATCGGGAGCGATGGCTTCTGAATTTCGCACTCCATTAATGTATTGCCATTTAGTCGCGGTGAGAGTTAAGAGGTTATCCGCTAGAACCTGGGCATTTTCGGCAGTTTTATTCTGCCAGTAAGCTTTAATGGGTTGCCAAAAATCTCGTAAACCTTCTTCATAGGCATTGCCGTTTTGTACGATTAGCCCCAATACTTTCTCTGGATATTTAGCAGCCAAACGGTAGCCTACTGGTGCGCCGTAGTCCATCAAATAGAGAAAGTATCGTGATAAATCCAATTTAATAGTAAATTTGGCGACGATCTCCGCTAACTTATCAAAGCTATATTCAAATTCATCGACTTTAGGCATGGAACTAGCACCAAAACCAGGATAATCTGGGGCAATCAGGTGAAATTCGTCAGCCAGGGCGGGTATTAGATTGCGGAACATATGAGAGGAAGTCGGAAAACCATGTAACAGAAGGATAGTAGGGGCATCTGGGTTACCAGCTTCGCGATAAAAAATGTCAAGTCCATCAATCTCAATAGTTTTGTGCATCGTGTTGTTTAAGTTAGTCATGATAAATCTCCTTTTCGGTAAATAGATTGTGTTTTGAGGATTGAAACGAGAAGATGTAGAATTTTAAGCTTTAATTTGAGGGGTCAAGTTGAGCTAGTTGTTTTTCTAACTGCTGAATACGAGCTTCCAAAGGGGCTTTAATTTGAGCAACTTCTGCTTCTGAATAACGAATCGGAATATGTTGAGGACAATTCCAGTCAAAAGCCTCGACTTTAATCAGAAACACTCTGGCTTTCTCGGCTTCATAATTAGGGTCAGACAAGGCTTCAAGCAATTCTGGACGATCGTCAATTACACGAGCTCGTCCCCAAATTTTTAATCGCCGACGGTGAGCGTAATCCATTAAAAAGAGGAACACGCGATCGTTTTCTAGTAAGTTACCGACACTTAGATATTGCAAATTACCAACAAAATCAACAAAGCCCAAGGTTTTCTCATCCAGAACTTTTAAAAAACCTGTCGGACCACCGCGAAATTGAATGTAAGGGTAGTTATTGCTATTGACAGTTCCCATGTAGAAGCTATCTCTAGCAGCGATGAATTCAGTTTCTCTAACTGTCAGCAAATCTTCGCTCACACTCCGCTGCCCAAATTTTTGATAAATATCGCGGGAGCCATAGCGAGTTTGAGCATTTTTGACTCCAGGAGTGAAAGCAATGTTGATAAATTGTCTAGCCATAATAATTATTTCTGTTTTATTTTGGATTCAGACTCTTATCTTTAACCGAACGTTTGTTTTGTTATTATTATTTTACCGAACGTTCGGTAAAAAGTCAACTCTAAACTTTTGATTGCTTGAAAGCTTTGCCGGTTAAAGATTTTTCCGATGGCGACTCCAGAAAATAATTCTGAGCCGCACGGATAAGGGGCTGTGACTCAAACTCGGGAGATGCGTCTCTACTACCAATTGTTTTTCTAACGAACATTCGGTAAAATCAGAGTACTCAACCACAAATAAAAAATGTCTAAAGAACAAGTAATTCCCAAACTTATTCCTGTATTCCGTCATTATGGCTATGAGGGTGCTACAGTATCCCGATTATCTGATGCTACTGGTTTGAAAAAAGCCAGCCTCTACCATCACTTTCAAGGAGGAAAAGAACAAATGGCAGCGGCGGTTTTAGAATATGTTGCTAATTGGCTTGATGAAAATGTTTTTACTCCTTTGCAGTCCGACAAACCACCATCAGAGCGCATTCGAGCTATGAGTCAAGGTTTAGATAAGTTTTACGATAGCGGTCAAGACCCCTGTCTGCTTTCGGTGATGTCTGTAGGAGAAGCGGATAATTTATTTCATCAACAGCTAGAGCAGTCTCTCAACCATTGGCTCGCTCTGCTCACACAGGTTATCGAAGAAACAGGTGTCGAACCCGAACTAGCAAGACAAAGAGCTGAAGATGCACTAATGATGATTCAGGGAGCATTGGTATTAGTTCGAGTTAATAATGATACTCAACCCTTTAAAAGAGCCATCGCCAAATTGCCACAAATTTTGTTAGATGATTGAGAAGTCAAAAAGCTGGAAAAATATCTTTAAATCCTGATTGACTGACAAAAGATGAATTAGAAAAGCCAGAAGCAATGACTATTAAATGTAATTTACATCATACCAGGGGTATGGCAACGATTATTGAATTTTACTCCCATATCCTTCTCAAACTCTTGCAATTAAAGGGTTATGAGATTTGGATTTTGAGGCTTTTTGAATGCTTGAAGGCTTAAAACCATATATATTTTGATTTTCAAGAACTTAATCACATTCATTTCTCCCTGCTGATGAACGACTTTGCCGAAAAAAGTGATTTTCCCAATAAATCCAATTATTTTGGGCGCGTTTCTCACGGGGTGACAACATGCTTAAAAAGAAGAGAGAATCAGCATTTTAGCTCTAATACCCTGTTGATAAAAAGGTAGCTTATTAGGAGTACCCCTGTTAAGGTGAGCGTTTGTACTAGTTTTTCTGTTAGAGAAGACGAGCAGTAGAACGGTGAGGATGCTTGGGGTCATAAGTGGGTTTAGGTTTGGGTTTTTTCTTGCCCCTTTTTGAAGAACAAAATCGTTTGAGATCGATCTCGCTTGCCCATTGCTTCAAAGTTAAAGCAAATTCAGAGAGATTCATTTGAAGAAAAGGGATCCAAAGTGGTGCAGGTAGAGCAATGTTCATGCCTCTGTATGTACCTTGAACTTCTTCGACAAGATAATAGTCCGACAAACCAGCCTCGACTTTGCCGACTCCATGAACGGACTTGAGTGCTGCTTTGACGGTAGAGAGAATATTAAAAGCAACTATTGCCACACAAAAGACGAATAGAGCAGCTTTGGGATAGCCCAAAGTATTCAACTCACAGTCAAAGGTATCGGTAATTACTTGAAACATACCTTCAATATTCCATCTTTTCAGATAAAGTTGGGCAATAGTAGGGGCATCTGCTACCGAGACTGGCAAATTAGTCAAGATTGTAACTTCTTGGTCTCCATGCCTTGTCGGTTCGTTGAGCTGAACCACTACTCGGCGCAAATTTAAACTAGTGGGACTTTGACAAAAAACTGGGTTCAAAAAGGGGTGAAAGCCTGATATATCAATTGTTTAACTTCAAAACAGGTAAATCCTTAATATATCTGGGTTTCAGGTGATTTTACC
>JADEXJ010000292.1 GCA_015207195.1 Pleurocapsales cyanobacterium LEGE 10410 | reverse complement strand
TTAGCTTTGGCAAGACAAGGTCTGGCTCCACCACCATTTCCTATTGGCAGTTAATTTATGGACATTGGTAGCGATCGCCATGTCCTAATTTTTCCTGGCTTTTTTGGAGGGGGATATGAACGATTACCATGATAGCTACACATGAGATTATCGGACTTATCATCAATTCTTCCTTCACTCAACGGCGCAAGGCGATGGGGACAACGGTCTAAAAATACTCGATATGTGGTCGATGAATTTGGTTTCCAAATCACTAAGGGAATGCCCAACACAGTTGCTGTAGTTGGTTGGTGCGGATCGATATCTTCTACAGGTAATAGAGGATACCAATGTTGAAAGAAGTCAAAAGAAGACATACAAAACCTTCTGCTCGAACAACGTAAAATATATAACCTTGATTTTAAATTGTCAGCCGACCCGATCTATCAATTACAAAAACTTAACCTCGATTCCAAATAGTCATGCCTCCAGGTTTATCGATTAGGGTAATACCTTGGGCTTGTAATTCATCTCTAATGCGATCGCCTGCTGCATAATCTTTGTTTTTCCTGGCATCAATCCGCTGCTGCACCAAATCTTCAATCTCGCGATCGCTCAATCCTTGTGAGTTGCTTTCTCGGTCTTCTGGCTGTGCTTCAAAGCCTAGAATCTTGGCTAATTCTACTAAAGTTTGCCATTGCTGCTCTAATTCTTGAGTATCAGTCTTAGCTGTACCTTCGTGGACTAGAATATTGCCTGCTTTATTCAAGTTCTTAGCAACCTCAAACAAGATAGCTAAACCTCCTGCAAAGTTAAAGTCATCGTCTACGGCTGCTTTAAATCTGCTGATTAATTCTTCATTTTGGGGTGTACTGGAAGTAGCAAAACCCAACTGTTCGCCATAGCGATCGCCAAAAAGTAATCCTTCCTTGAGGGTTTCCCAGCTATTAGTAGCAGTAGTCAGTGCCTCTTCAGTAAAATCTAGAGGTTTACGATATTGAGTTTGTAGAATAAATAAACGTACTGCCATAGGTTCAAATCTATCTAACAGTTCGCGGATGGTAATAAAATTTCCTAAAGACTTAGACATCTTTTTGCCTTCGACAATAATCATGCCGTTATGCAGCCAGTAGTTCGCCAGAGGTTTACCCGTCACCGCCTCAGATTGAGCAATCTCATTTTCATGATGGGGAAAGGTAAGATCTCCACCACCGACATGAAGATCGATCGTATCTCCCAGCCTTTCTCGCACCATTGCCGAACATTCGATATGCCACCCAGGACGACCATTCCCCCAGGGAGATTCCCACGCAGGTTCTCCTTGTTTGGCTGCTTTCCACAAGGCAAAATCAAAGGGATAGTGTTTTTTATGCGCCTCGGCATCTTCCAACCCTACTCTACCGCTAGCACCAGCCTGCATATCTTCTAATTTTCTACCCGATAGCTTGCCATATTCAGGAAACTTCTGCACCGCATAGTAAACATCTCCCTCCGCAGGATAGGCAAAGCCTTTTTGTTCGAGTTCATAGACTAGACGCTTGATTCCATCAAGAGTATGAGTAGCGCGAGGATAGGCATCAGCTTGACCCACTCCCAACCGTTCCATGTCTTCAAAGTAAGCAGCGATATACTTTTCCGCCACCGCCTCCATCGACGTTCCTTCTTCTCTGGCGCGGTTGAGAATCTTGTCGTCAATATCAGTAAAGTTTTGAATATAATTGACCTCGTAGCCAGACCACTGCAAGTAGCGACGCACCACGTCCCAAATCAAACAAGTTCTCGCATGACCAAGATGGCAATAGTCATAAACAGTAATGCCACAGCAATACATCCGCACCTTATTGGCTTCTATGGTCTGAAACTCCGATTTGCTACGGGTGAGGGTATTGTATACGGTTAAGGTCATGACTATGGTTAGTGTGGAATATTGTCGCAAGTATTAATTATCAAATATCCACGAACAATAATCAATGGCGGTATTTAATAGCGCGATCGCTTTTATAGCCGTATAAATTTAGCTGGAGGTTTTTAGCAAACCGCTTACACCATTAAAATAGTGGATAAAGAAAATTTATTTCAGCCCCCTAACCCCCAAGCTTGGGGGAAACAATTAATATATCAACCCACAGTTTTAAGCCTGTAGCAATAGTAGGGTGGGCAATTTATTATTCTCAAAACTTTTTACTTACATTTTAAATCTTTGCTCACCAAATTTAAAACGAGTACTCCCAACTCTGAATTACGAACCCACGTTAATCTAGTTTCCAAATATCTTGCAACCAATATTCATGATTTTTTTGCGGATATTGCTCTGTTATAAAATTTGCTATTTCGGTTGCCAACCATCTTCTTTCTGCCTTGGTTAGCCATATGCCAAATTTATGCTCTTTTACTCCTTCATATAAAGTACAATATTCGCGAGGTGAAAACATCGAATCTTGCTTGAATTCTCTTTTGGTTAAAGCAATAGCCTGAATATTTGATGTATATCCCGATATTTTATATTTAACTCCTAAACACCGCCAAATAATCTGAAATTTATCTTTTTCAATCTTTAAATAAATTTGCCCAAAAGAAACAAATAATAAGCTAAATTCTCTAGTAAAAAATATAGTAAGAGATAATATCAATACGATCAAAATACCAAGTGTAGCGATTAAAAGCGGAAAATTAGAGGTTAACAAAGCAAAATCGAGCAGACTAAAGGTAAAGAAAAACAAAAGGATGACAATCGATAATGAAGATACGAACTCAGCAGCATTTTTTATTGCTGTAGAAATCAAATTCTTGGCAGCAGGAATGTGAACAACTAAAGTATTGAATTTTTTTTTGATTTGAATTGAACTCCCAGCTAGAGGCTTGATAGCTGATAATTGTCTAGTATGTAATTTTTCTAAAGCTTCTGTGGTAGAACAAAATCTATCCTCAAATGATGGTTCAAGAATAATATCCAACCAGTCGGCAAACTGTTCGGAAATCTTAAGACTGGAATGAAAGTTTATTTTCATTCTTTGCAAAGGTAATTCTGAGGGCGATCGCCTGGTCAAGAGATACAATAAAGTACAGCCTAAGCTGTATAGATCTGAGGCAAAACTAGCGTGTCCCCTCAGCTGTTCGGGAGACATATAATCGATTGTGCCGACAAAGGTAGCACCGCGAGTTAGGGTATTGCGATAGACATCCTGCACCGCACCCAAATCGACTAAGTATATTTCCCCTGCATCAGTACGAATAATGTTGTGAGGTTTAATATCCCGATGAATTACTGGCGGTTGAAAACCATGAAGATAAGTAAGTATTTCTAATACCTGTTGGGCAATATTTTTGACTTCCTCTTCCTGAAAATACCAGCCTTGTTCTACTAGTGTTGCCAAAGATTTACCTAGAATTAATTCTTGGACGAGCATGAAGGCGCGATCGCTTTTGGTATCGACACAAAAGTAGTCTAAATACTGGGGAATTCGAGGATGATTGAGGTTTTGTAATACTTTAGCCTCGCGATCGAAAAGTTCTACTAGTTTCCAATCTTTAGTTTGCTGTAGTGATAAAACCTTGATGGCTACTGACAAACTTTCTTGGGTTAAATCTATAGCTTCGTAGGTAATAGCCGTCCCACCTTCCCCCAAAATACCTACAACACGATATCGCTCTTGAATTATATCTCCAGGTTGATACAAAGCTTCCATAAACCAGAAAAATATTAAAAATTATTTTATTAGTTTTAATATTCCTTTTTAGCAGTGAAAAATTAACAGTAGGACAGAGAATAAGATCTAAAGTTGGTTGCTATGCAGCTTATTTTTAGCAGCTATATTTGTTATACGTATAGAAATATTAAATTAAGCCCAATAATGAAGCTCTCAGCCCTGCCCTAACGGGACGAGGACTGAGTATCTGCTCTACAATGTTGATGGAACTACCCACAACATCGAAAGCGTCACCCAGCTTCTAGGTAACTTACAGGAACTTTTGCCTTGT
>JADEXJ010000056.1 GCA_015207195.1 Pleurocapsales cyanobacterium LEGE 10410 | reverse complement strand
ATTTACTTATCCAAATATTTTCCAACTCAGTTCACTAGTTCTAATCCTGCCACAGTAGAAGAGACTCCCTGGACAATGGCTCATTGGGTTGAACTGATCGATGAAGCGGAAGAATGTACCCCTGTAGAAATTGGTGATACCGTCAGAACCTGTTTAGATGACTGGTACTGTAGCCTTCCAGTTAAAGAACGAAAGAGCGATCGCAACTCCCCCAAAATTGATTTTGATTATTTACTAACTAAAGTCAGTCAGATAAACAAAGCCTCCGTTCGCGCCTCCGAATCAATTCAGGCAATGCGTAACAATGCTTGGTTTGCCAAACCCGCATCTAAACCTGACAATAGCCCATTTAAATTGCCAGAGGAAGCTCTGTTAGGTGGCGGGTAATTACTCCGTAGAAAGTATTAGTGTTTGTAGTACTCCATTTTAAAGACGGCAAGCACGAATAAATTGCTCTATAGAGCCTTCAATATCAATGATTTGGTCGATCCACATATCTATAAATTCTTGATTAATTGGCAACATTTTAGGAGAAATAGGGGTACTATATCCATCTCCAAGCACAATAGGCGGTAAAGTAATTTGACTTTGATATAGATTCTCTACTGATAAATAATTCTCTCCCCATATTCCTCGCTGCACAACATTTTCTTTGCCGACCGATAGCAAAAGCTTTAATTTATCTACATGAATACCATTAACAATATTGCTTTTTAATTGATCCATTTCTATTAGAACTGACTGCTGTATTGTTTTCAGGTCAGGTAGTCCAGAATTATGCAAGGCTTCTTCTAATAATTGCTTATGAGAAATATTAGAGTCGTATTGAGGAGCATTTTTGGCAATTGTAAAAAATGCAAAGCCAGGATCGGCAATGTCTTTTAAGGATTGAATTCTATTGCCAAAAACTTCAAACTCTGGAGGTGCTTTTAACGATTGATACAAACTATTAGGCAAATTTAGACACAATGTTGATAGCATGGAAGACAATTCGTAGGCAACAAGATAATTGCTAGTTTTAATTGAATTAGCTAGACAATGTGTAGCCACTGAATAAATTGCCAGTTTTGAATTGTACAGATCCTCGACAATCGTTTTGTCTAAATCATTTAGCTCTACTAATCTTTGGCTTTCTTCCAAAACAGAAGTAGCTTGCACTTTAACTCTTAATTCTGCATAAGTTGCGTTCGCTTCAGTCAACGCAAACATACTAAATGGAACACGGATGATACGCTCATCATTTACGTTCTTAAAGACCGTATAGACAAAAGGTCTATCTTCTCTGACTTTACCGTCTATACCAAACTCGACTCCTGAACCATATTCATACTGCCAAGGTTCTACAACTTTAGTTTCGTTATTAGTAGCGTACTCTTCTGTATAGTAAACAGCTAATCTTGCTCTCAGTCGCTCAGAATGAGCAATTGAAATTCTATAAAAATCTTTTTCTTTTTGATTAGTCCAAGCGTTGATAGCATTGTAGATATAGATTAATTGCTTTTGTCCCCACAAAGTAGAAGTATGATCCAACCAATGTGTTAGCTCATGTACACAAGTAGAGTAAAATTTCGTATTTAACTCATAATTTTTTTGCAATGCTTTATTTGTCTCAAATGAATCATTAGTTTTATATGATTTGAACCCATTTATTAGCTGTAAAAATCCTGGTTTGTCCAAATAATCGATACAAACTATCTGCGAGAAATCATCGTAAGAACCAATAGTTTCCAAATTAGCAAAAATCCCAGATCTTCTAGCCTTTTGATTTAGTTTCTGAATTGCTTCTCTGTGGTTTTCAACTGTCATTCTTAGTACGGCTTACAAACTAACCGTTACAAGATACAGCTTTTGCTATTATTCTGCTACTAACTCCAATACTTACCAATTTTGAGATCGACAACGACTGGAACTGGATCGAGCAAATCCCGCCCTGCTTCAATCATCACCTTTTCCAGAATTTCGGCAGCATACTCTGCCTGTTCTTCTCTAGCTTCAATAACTAACTGGTCATAAGCAGTGAGAACAAGGTGAGCATCGAGCTTTTGATGTAAACATTTTAAATACCAGCTAGATATTGCCTGCTTTAAAATATCCGCACAGTCAGCCTGAATCGGATAGTTGATAATTTGATTGAGTTTGGGACTCTTACTCGACCAAATATTTACTCTACCCAATGTTGAACTTGCTTGCTGTTGTCTCTGCTGCCAGCTACGACGGCACGATTGATGATACTCATCGATTTCTGGATAGAGAGCGAAAAACATCTCGCGTAATTCTTTAGATCTTGCTGCTGTCAGATAAACGCTGAATTTCTTAGCAGCATTAAGTCTAAACTTTTCTGCTCCCATGCCATAAATTAAACCTAAGTTAAGTATCTTTCCTAGTTTGCGCTGCTGTGGTGTTAGATCTTCTAGATCGCAATCGTAGATATAAGAAGCGGTTAAAGCATGAATATCTTCTCCTTTGACAAATGCCTCGATCAAAGTAGGTACATTCATTCTTTTAGCAGCTAGCCTCAACTCTATTTGAGAATAGTCAGCATCGACTAATAGATAACCGTCGGTGGCAGCAAAACAATTTCTAATCTTGGGTATTTTTGGTATGTTGCTCAAGTTGGGTTCTTGACAGCTAGTTCTGCCCGTTCTCGTGCCAATCTGCCACCAGTTTCCCCTCAACCGATTATCCAAATAGATATGCGAGTCAAATCCTTTGAGAAAGGTATTGATAATAGTATTAAGACTACGATATTTAATTATCTCAGCTACTATAGGATAGTTTTTGACCTGCTCGATCAGTACATTACTATTGGTAGATTTGATTTCAATACCGTAGGTTTGCAAAGCCTTTAGTAGCTGAGTCGAAGAAGCGATATTAAATTCTCGCTCTAGTTCTTGATATATTTTTTCTGCTAACCTGTCCCGCTGTTGTTCGTATTCTCGCCTAACTCGTTGCCAGCGATCGCGATCTAGATAGATTCCGCGACTCTGCATTTCAATTATGGGTAGCAAGCAACAGTATTCTAAAATTGCGATCTTAGTTAAACCCGCCTCATTCAGCTTCTGCTGAAGCTGAGTCATAATTTCCATCAGTATCCCCGCATCGTTGGCAGCATACTGTAATTGAGTAGTAGACAATTTGCCTCCCCAATCAGAATTCTGCTCGGCTTTATCTAGTTCTATATCAAGCAGATCTTGAGCGGTGAACTGCAAACTAGCTTGTCTGGTAGCTCCTGCTTTAAGAACTCCAATGCCCAACATAGTACACATGACAGGACCTCTAACTTTTATTCCTTCTGCTTCGAGCATCAAAATATCAAATTTTAGGCTGTGTCCTACTTTGAGTAATTTGGGGCTAGCCATCAATCTTTGCAGACTGGTTCGATTCTCGATTTTAGGCAGTTTGATAATCAAAACAGGTTTGTCTTGACGATAGGCAATTTGTAGTGTTTTAACCATACCAGGGGCAGGAGTTAGCCCTTTTGTTTCCGTATCCAAAGCAATAAAACAACTTTCTGCCTCTATTTTAATAATCCACTCCTCTAAATCGCGATCGGAGTCGATAATTAAATAAGTAAATTTCGGCGATCGCTTGGCATTTAATCGTTCGAGTAAAGCTTGGCTCTGCTGTTTGCTGTAAAAGCTAAATCTATGGCTCATTTTTCCTTAAATATTTTTTTAATTAGCTAGTACCTTTGGTCGGATATTTTTGACTGAATAATAAACACGACTTACTGAAGACCGATTCTAGATCGTTTAAATCTCAGGGCGATCGAGGTTTTTACATTGTTATTTTGGTTGAGTAGATCGCAGGAAATTCATCCGTTCCATGTCACGAAATTCAGTTACTCCTAAAATCTTTTTGCTGCTATTGGCGACAGCCACCCTATTGTCTAGTTGGGTATTACCGAATTGGCTGTGGCAATTCGGATTCTTACGGGAAATGTTCCTTTAGACCTATGAGCGAACATCCTTTTCCTACAATCTCTCAAGTTCAAACTACAAATACTCAGGCAGCAGATTCACCCACTCAGCCCCAACCCAAACTTTGGGAAACAGAACTATTTCAACTCTCCGCTATGGGAGGTATCCTTGCTCTACTGATGATTTGGGCTTCTCTAGTCAAAAAGAAGCCTCAGCTAACTTCAGCTAGAATGGCTAATCGTTGGGACAAGCTCTACGCAACCAATCGAGCTTTAGAACATATGGAAGCTACGGCTAACCACAAATGTACCCCTAGCGCAGCCTGGTGTGGTACGCCTAAATATTCATACAAATTTTTTGGACTAAAATGGGCATCTCGATTACAGGCAATCTTGCACAACACCATGCCTACTACCTGGATTCCCGATATTGGTCGGGGGGTGTTGGTTTTGGGTTCGCCTGGTTCGGGGAAAACCTTTTCCTTTATCGACCGCGTTATCGAAGCATTATTTGCTCAAGGTGTCAGCGTCTTACTCTACGACAAAAAAGGCGATCAGATGAAGTTGCACACCTCTTTAGCATCTCGGTATGGCTATACCGTGGATGTTTTTGCCCCAGGAGGAGTTGGCTTAGAAACGGGTGAAGATCCAGATACGCCTGGAGCTGACTATACCTGCGTTATCAACGTCTTGGATTTTATGAAAGATCCTCGCGATGCCACTACCGCAGGGGAACTAGGCAAAATATTAATTGATTCTCAAGGAAAAGGCGACGGCAAAAAAGACTTTTTCTCTCAGACTGGAGGTATATTTGCGACAGGATTAATGCAGCTTGCTAAATTTAGTAAGTATCCCGACCTGCCAATGGTTTATGCTATTACTCAACTACCAAATTTAGTCGAACGGCTTGATTGGGCAGTACGACGGGACGATGACAAAAAGCTAGACCCTTGGATTGCTGCTACTATTTCCAACTTTCTCTCTTCCAAAGAATCGGAAAAGACCGCAGCTTCAATTAAGACTACCGCCGAAATCACCTTTACAGGCTTTATTCAAAACGATCTTTTACCCTGCATGATTGGCAAAAGTACCATCCCCCTATATCTCAAACCCAAACAATTGCTGGTGATGAAATTAGATGACCGCAGACGTAGCGTCATTGCTCCTCTGATTACGATGTGTATGCATCTGACTATTGTAGAAAACCTGAGTGAGAAAAGAACCAACCCCTTCTGTTATTGTCTGGACGAAGTTACTAGTCTGGGAGTGTTTGCCAAACTGAGTGAATTTATCAACGAATATCGTTCCAACGGCGGTATTCCTATCCTGGGAGCGCAAAGTTTGAATCAGTTCTTTGAACTTTACGGTAAAGAACGTGGCAAAGCATTAGTGTCAGGTCTATTTACCCACGTCTTATTTGGACCTAATGATTCAGTTACTGCCGAAGAATACTCAAAGAAAATGGGCAACAAAACTGTAACCACCACTTCCGTCTCGCGATCGCGATCGCAAAATGGAGCATCCACCTCTGTCAATCAACAAACTCACCAGATTCCTTTAATAAGTGTCGATACGATCGAGCGTTTTCCTCAAGGAAAGGCGATTATACTAAACCCTGGCTATGGTGACAAGAATGATGTCAAACGACCAGTCATGGGTAAAATTGGTGTACCAAAGGAAGATATAGATCGGGCAATTGAAGCAGAAACCGTAATTTGGAAAGAAAAAATTCGTCCTGTTCTAGCTAGTAGAAAAGCTCAATTAATCGAATCTCGCGAGCAGAACTACTTCGATCTGAGCAAGCTAAATAATACTCAAAAGCAGGACTGGACTACAGAGCAATTAAATCTCAGGCTTGCTGCTGCGGAAGAATTACTGCCCCTGCCTCCCGACAGTGATAAGTGACCAGTGTAAATTTAAATGCCGAGCGATCGGTGGAGACAGTTTTTAGAAATAAAGAGTATAGTTGAGACTGTTTCAATTTTTATGGCAAACTCAATGCAAAACGCTCTTAAACATACTGTAAATTCGACCTGTAACTTTTGTGGCAGATAACAAATTCTAAATTATTCCTTTTGTTTTTCGGGACTATACCCTAACGTTAGGGTACAAAATAATTTAAGAAAGGTAACTATATAGTTAGGCTTAATGAAAGAGAAATTTATAATCACTAGTCTATCTTCAACGGGAACAGGAAAGACTACACTGATGGTGCATCTAGCATATTTGCTAGCGCAAAGTGGTTTATCTGTCGCTTTAATTGAACTTGATAACAGAAGTTCTTTACATGATTGTTGTGGTTTGCCGAAACCAACTGCCGAATTCAGTACAGCTTCAATTCTTACCGATGACTTTGATGGGAACTATCCATTTTTCCCATTATGGTCGGACGCTTTGAAGAATAAAGCAGTCGTATGTCAGGCTGAGAGAAATTCTTTGGAATCAGTATCTAGACAGCTTACAGGAGATCCCTTCGGAATGTTTCGTTTACGAGAATGTTTAGATCGATTTTCTCTATCTCATGATGTCGTCTTAATTGATGCTCCAGGTCAACAGGGTCAATTATCTTTAATGGCATTGTGCGCGGCAACTCATCTAATCATTTGTGCTGAAATGACTCAGAAATGTATCTCTGACATCAACGCTCTTTTTGAATGGTTGTACAAATACAAAACCTATCTCAAATCGACGCCAGAAATTCTCGGTATATTGCCCAGTAGATATGACCACAACGCAGCAATTCAACGTAATACCCTAAATCAATTTCCCGCATTTGCTCAAAAATTCAACACCCTATGCTTTAGTCCTATTCGTCAATCTTCGAGATTTTTTAATGCCTATGCTATGGGGCTACCTATTTTTCTCGATTCGCCAGGCTCGACACCCTGCTATGACTTCACCGAAAATGGTCATCTGTTTAAAAAAATGAATCAATCTAAGCTGAAGGGGCTTGACGAAAAAATGCTACAAAAGCTACCAGCGATCGCGCCTTACATTATTGATGCAATAAAAAAATAGTAGAGAAAAAACATGGTTAAACGTCAAATCAATTTGGAAGAGTCCTTTGGAAGTGCATTACAAGCTAAAGAAATTCCGCTTCTCCAACAGGAAAATGAAAATCTCAAACAACAGTTAGAACAATCTTTTCAGCAGAAGGGAATTGAAGATATTCCTCTGACTAAAATAAGTCCCAATCCCAGACAACCCCGAAGTTCCTTTTATGTAGTCGAAGAACGTAAAGTAAGCTTGGCTAAGGTAGGGCAAAAAGAGCCTATAGTGCTAGTCTCTCCGCCAGATATTGACGGCTATTTGATCTTTGATGGGGAATGCCGTTGGCAAGCAGCTAAACAGTTAGGCTGGTCAACAATTAAGGCAATCATTATTGATTACAACGAGGAAACTTTTGATGATGATGTTTTCATTGCTGCTATCAGTAAATCTAACATTAATACCCTCGATTTAGCTAACTCCCTAATAGAAAGAATTGAGACTAGAACTGAGAATTTAACCAGGGAAAAAGTTCCTACTATTCTTAATACAGCAATTACCAGACTTAAACGACAGGATAAGCAAAAGGTTTGGGGAACGATACTTAAAAATGAGCAAGATATACAACAGCAGCTTGAAAAACTAGATTTATCAGAGTCAGAAATACTCACTTGTAAAATTATCTTGGATTACGGATTTAACCCTCTTTCTGTCAATCAAAATTATTTTCCTATGCTAAAGATAGCAGAGGATGTTAAGGAGGCTATCCGAAATCGAGGTCTAAAAGATGCCTTTGCAAAAGCAATTAATAAAATCAAAAGTCAAAAGCTAAATATATCAGAACAAAAGGCGCGAAAGGTACGATGCAAATTAATTGACGAAGTAATTGAACAAGAGCTTTCTTTAACTCAGACCAATAAGAAAATCAATGATATTATTGCTAAATTTCAACCGAGTACTGCTCAATCGTCAGGATTAACTAAAGAAGTCAAAAAATGTATAAAATCGCTAGAAAGCATCAAAATATCGAATCTAGATGAATTCAATCGGCAGAACTTGATTGATATTCTGGAAAAAAGTTTAGCCGATCTACAACAATAGTGAATCAAATAGTCTCTATTTATTTTCTTTGGAATTAGTTGGTTTTGCCCTAATAGCGGTCGATTCAGCAGCAGTTTCTTTAAGTTCTATTTCCCAACTGGGATCTTTTTCAAACCCTTCAATCAAACTTCTGAACCATCGATCGCATTTACTCATGTGTCTCATCAATACTCTATTCCTCATGCCATATCCATCATACTCATTATAAGTTTTGAATCTGGATGTGGTGGAACTGGTAGTTAACTAGTTCAGCCGTGCATCAAATAAGAGTGCTTTGAAAACAAACAGTTAAAACAATGATTTTGATTGTCTTTTTCCTGATGGTCGTTTAAATCCTTTTGGCTTCTGCTTTTTTATCGATTCAAATTCACTTTCCTGTTCGACAATTTCAGGAGCTTTAGCTTTGGCTGGTTGCAGATCGATAATTTTCTGCACCTCACTCGACCAATCTCTCTCTACTAAATTTACTGGATAGATATCTCGATACTTTTCGCCCCAATACTTTTGATGAATTGACTGGGGGGCATTAGGATCGTTTGACCCTACTAATGAATTATCCCAAAGCAGATCGACACGATCGACTAAGTAGAAAACGGGCATGGCAAACCAAGGACAATACAGATACCAGTTAACCAGGCAGGCTTTGAGCAGTAGCTTATCAATGTCTGTTCCCACCATATTTAAAACTTGATTGCTAGGTTCTAGGGTCATTACCCCAGTGCCGATCGCGGGTTCGTAGCCAATTTCCAGACGAGTATCCTTGTCATCGCTAAAAAGCATTTTTGACATCATGACCGCTACTGTACTGGGAGTAGGAAAGTATCCCGTGTGCTTTTGCGAACCCTTACCTTTGGCTTCAACTATTAAACCTCCCCAATAATCTTGAGGTTGGTAAAGCAGATGGAATAGGTTAAACAATTGATAGAGAACCATGTTGCATCCTTCACAACCACTTGGTTCGGTAGGTAATTGCCCAAACCAAGGATGAGGATGCCCAAAACCATAAAGCAACCAGTCCAGAAAATATTCTATTCTGGTCAACATACTTATGTATCCACCTTTGGTCATCATTTTATCTAAACAAATCTCCAGCATCTTTTGACCTTTATTGCGATCGCAAAAGCTACTCTCTCCAAAGGTAATCTGAGGAATTGGTTCTATTGGCAGAATATGTTCTTGAATGCTTGCCAGTCTGATTTCTAAATCTGGTTCTTGAAGCAAATGAAACTTTTCTGCTGGAACGAGTTGAAGTTGGTGCCAGTATTCCCATCTGCCGTTAAGTAAAGCATCATGATTATAGAGGTGGGGAAACAGCCAACCAGGTTTCAAGTCTCGCTTGAGATTAGGAATGTATTTAGTTTTTAAAGGGCGATCGCGTTCTTCCCTGGCGATCTCATCTTTGTTGGGAACAAGGCTATAAACTGAAAAATAATTCAAGGTAACAAAAAGGAATAAGTACATCCTTTTGCAGTTGCCAAACTTTAAATCCAAATTTTGGCGATTAAAATAGTGGATACACTCTTTAATTTTGGTTCAGCCAATGTCCAAGACTATTGCTTTAGTCAGTAACAATATTTTCTATGGTTTGGGACTACAAAAATATATCCCCGACTACGAACTGAAAAATATTTCGTCGCAGCAGCTTGTAGATGAAAATCTCGACCAGCTTTTGAAAGGAATCGATCTGGTTTTAGTAAGTAGTGAGCTAGCTTCACCTGAAAAGACAACAGATTCAATCAAATCTATATTGGAAAATCAGACTCAGGTTATCTACCTGGCGCAAGATCGAGATAAGCTAATCCCGCAGCTATATTCTATCGGCTGCCAGGGAATTGTCGAACAGCAAAGAGTTGAAGAGCAGTTGGCGATCGCAATCAAAGCAGTCAAGAGTGGCGGAACTTATTACTCTCAAGGCTTATTTGACAATAGCCAGATGGTATTACTCGGTCCTTTGATAGAACTGTTTAAGGAACTGGATTCGACGAAGCAAAAGCTCACGCCCAAAGAAAGAGAAATTGCCGAGTTTTATACAGAAGGACTATCTCTAACTGACATTATGAAGGAATTAGAGATTTCCAAATCTACCATTAATACTCACATGGAATCGATTAGGAGCAAGTTTCAGGTTAACTCTAATCGGGAAATCATTACCAAGTATCAGATCGGTAGATTAAAGTCTGTTGAAGCTTAGTAGCAGCACATCAGCATTAGTCTAGCCTTTAGGTTACAAGAATTATAGGTTAGTTTGTGTTTGGTAGTTTTAATTTGGTTATTGAGCCAAACCAACTGCTCGACTGAAATATGCTGTAGTTCGCGACGCAGAAAGTACAACCGTTTGACATTGCCAATTTGAGCAAACTTAGCAATCTCAGTATCGTTGAGATTACTGTTGATGCCGATAGCAGTTTGCATCAACATAGCAAACTGAGTTCCCAGGCTACCGAGAATTGCTCGCTCCTGAGTAAAAGCTGTCAGTTTAGCAACGTAAGCTGGTATTTCACTGCGTCTGCGTTGCAAAATCATATCTTTGAGTTCAATAGCACTAGCGTATTCTGAAGGAATCACTTCCCTAACCAAAGCTAAATTTGGATTGTTAGACAGTACAGCAATAGTCCCCAAACCATTACGTAGCATTGAGAAATTATTATTGAGAGCGTGGCAAAGATATTCTTTTACTTCAGAAGACAAATTCAATCCGAGCTGACTGGCATAAAAATCTATTCCTCGATCTATTCCTTGCCTGTTCCAGTTGGAGGGTAACTTAGAATCGCTAACCAAATATGGCTTAAAAGCCTGCCCTAGTTTGGTTCGGTTATCGAGATTTTCTAAGATCAGAAAAAGTAGATTTTTTGACTTGTTGAGTCGAGGAATTTGGCTTGGATCTAGGTGTTTCAATTCGGGGAGAGATAATTCTAAAACTGTAGCAGTAACTTCGCCGATTAAGTTAAGAGTGAGACATCTAATGCAGGCTTGTTGGATATCTTCTAGAGCAGAATACTTTTCTAATCTGTAATTAGTCAATATCTGCTTGATGTGCTGTTCGATTAAGGTGCGGTCATTTCCCGTAAGAATAAATAGCATGAGATTAAAAATATTTAATTTAATATTTAGCAACCAGTCACAAATAATGTTTGTGACTGGTGACTGGTCACTTTCTTTAATTGTTAAGGGTTATATGGTCTATGTCCCGTAGGAATTGCAAACTGATGTAGCGGTACAGAAATGGAAGAGGACAACAACTGACTCGCGTAGGTTGCAGAACCAATTTGCAAACCCTGAGATAATTGAGGTTGAGTCTGCGCCTGGTTAGCTAATTCATCAGGTAACGACTGAGGTGCTTGAAAGGAAGAGACATCTATTGCCTGAGTCGCTTCAACCGTTTCTTTATTCTCTAATGGTTGCCAAACTGTTAGAGCATGATACAAAGTTAAGCGACAGTTAGTTTGAGCATTGGAACTATTACCTAACTTACTAATACTGGGAATGATTACTGACAAGATTCGATTAGCATTACTGACAAAATGGGAACTGGTTTCAGGCATAGCCATAATCTCAATTGCTAGATCCACCAAATCTATAAGCAATTGTTTGGGATAAAATCCTTGTTGATAAACTTTTTGCAAAATGCGATCGATTTCTAAATAGTCTTTATTTTCAAAAGCAATAAACAAACTCTGTAGTTCTTCCCTCGCAATTTGAGGACAAAGATCGGCAACTGACACGCGATCGCTAACTGTTCCCAAAGTCTGTAATGATTGTCTAATCGAGCCTTTGTTATACTCGTAAATTCTTTGTGCTTCCTGTTCTGTCAGGGAAATTCCTTCATGGTAAGCAACATTAAGCAAATACCCTGTCACGAGATCGCGAGGTACGGTATGGAATCGCAGAATCCTTGCCCGCGAACGGATGGTTTCGAGTAATTTATCCTCTTCAGTAGTGCAGAGAATAAAGATTGTGTCTTGAGGAGGATCTTCTAACAGTTTGAGCATGGCATTCTGGGCTGGCTTGCTCATTTGATGGCACTCATCGACGATAAAGATGCGGTATTTTGAATCAAGGGTGTTAATCTGACACCGTTCAATAATGCCTCGTACATCGTCTACTCCGTTTTTGTCCGCACCATTGATCTCATTTATCGCTAAATGGTTATCATTTAGATGACTCAGACAGCTACTACACTGATTACAGGGTTCGACTCCTAGCTTTTCCTTACAGTTCAAACTTCTAGCCATGATTCTAGCTAAGGTAGTCTTGCCAGAACCAGAAGCCCCTACCAGCAGAAAAGTAGTTTGTAACGGAGTTTGCGCTAAACTTGCTTGAGCGATCGCCACAGCTACTTGTTGCCCAACTACCTGAGCAAATTCAATCGGTCGATATTTTATTGGTAAATTCATAGGTCAAAAATCTATTGCCGTACTCAGATCACAAGATCCGAGTACTTTTATTCACTCCACCCGTCCGACAGGACTAACGATCACTCTGAAACCAGTTGAGTCAAGCAATATAGAGCATCATCATCCTCGACCAGAATATTGTTGCAGGCTACGTCTTCACCCTCTTCAGGTACTAAATTTAACTGAAGCCCGACTACTTCTGATTTGACCGAAGCGACTACCTTAACGAGATAATCAATTGGCAAACTAAGTTTGATGGGTTCTTTAGCATCATCATTACTACAGTAGATATTTTCCGCACCGCTACCTGCCTCGGTAGATTGAATCAGAGTGCATTCTTCACCTTCAATCCTAAACTCAATCTCAGAAGATGCTACCTGATGTCGTTTTAAAGCTGCCTGTAATTCACTTCGATTAAACTCTACTGAAGTATCATTTTCAGAGACTGATGCTTTAATCTTTTCCAAGTCAGGAAACTTACCTTTGAGAGTCTGCACGGTACATTCAACATTTCCCCAACCAAATCTGACTGACTTTTCAGCAATAGACAAAGTAAAGTCATCGGCATTATTGGCAATAAAAGTCGCAGCCCTTTTTGGCAAAACCAAAACGAGATCGTCTATTGCGCTCATATCATCAGTTTCTACTGAATCCACCTTTAAGGTAATATGTCCCATTCCTGGTTCTGAGATACCCGTTACCGTTAATTCCAAAGCAGAATCCTCTTCTGACTCAGCCGACACCGATCTAAGCTGAAGGCAAATGCCACTGACGATATTTTTAATGTCGCTATCGGTGAAAGGAGCAACCCGATCCAAAGCCTGTTTGAATTCTGAAGCTTTGACACGCGCCACGGCAGTAAAATCTGCATTATGCTCTGGAATTACATCCTTATAGGTAATAAGACTGTGTTGATAAGTCTGTTGCTGGTTGGAGATTGTCACCTGTTCGGGAGATAGGTGTAATTTGTGATTGGAGTTATCTAATGCCCCAGCATAATTTTTGAGCTGCCGACAACTTACCTGTACGGTCGGGGAATTAGAAGTTTTGTTGGCTTTATGGGTAATTCTAACGCCAATATCTCCGCCAACGCTGAAGATACTTTGACTATTACCAACTTCAATATTCAAGCGATCTAATCCCTGTTGATTACTAGTCACCGCAGCATTGAGCAGCATCAGATTACTCAATAACACTTTGGGTTTTACAGTCAGCGTACACCCATTCTTTTTACTTTTGGCAGTAGAAGACTTAGGAGGATTTTTAGCTCTTACCATAATATATTTATCTATTATTCAAATACGACTTGTCGCCACTCTCCAGGCGCAAGCCGTTTAGATAAAGCTTTACCTGACACAAAACCTGCCAGGTTTCCCACTTAGGACTGTGCTGACTTAACTGAGGTTGGCGTAAAAGATAGGCTGGATGATAAGCTACCCAAACTGGATATTCAAAAAACTGATGTCTGCTTCGCATCAATTTCTCAAACTTACCCACTCCACCGAAAACAGTTTTTGCTGCTACCTTGCCCAAACAGAGGATAGCTTTAGGATTGACTAAGGCTATTTCACTCTGTAAAAATCTCCAGCAGCTTTGGCACTCGGCTTTGGAAGGATTACGGTTATCTGGTGGGCGACATCGCACCACATTGGTAATGTAATAACTCTCGATGCCTACCGAATTAAGCATAATATCCAGTAATTCACCCGAATCACCGACAAAAGCTAACCCCTGTTCGTCTTCTACCCGTCCTGGAGCTTCACCAACAATAAGCAAATCGGCATTTTTAGTTTTGCTATAGCGACCAGCCACTACCTGAGTACGTCCTTTATACAATTCGCAAGCCTGACAGTTGTTAGTAGCAGTCTCCAACTCTTGCCAGCTAGAACAAACTAAATTTGAGTTGAATTCAATAGGCGCAAAGTTTTCATCCAAAAGCGATCTCAGCTTTTTAGCCATGAGAAAATTAACCAGAATAATTATCGGGCTAATTTTGCCGTTAGGCTATTTAGTGAAGACTCTCAAGCCTGACTGCCTGACACAAGTATCTGAAGGTTAGAATTAAAAGCATTTAGAGAAAAAGGGAGAGCGATCATGGGAAGCTAAAAATAGTCGTTTTTGAGCTTCGTAGTCCATGTCAATCTCTACCCCTCTTTATAATCAACTTCTAAGTCTACTGAGTCAACACAGTCAGTATCGAGATTTACGTCATCTTAAAGCCTTAGCATGGATGATTAACGCGCTGATATGTAGCAGCAAAATTAACCTTAGTGAGTGGGAATCTTACGTCATCAGCCGTGCTAATCAAGCTCAGAGTATTGAACGTAGATGGCAAAGATTTGTTCACAACAGTCGAATTAAAGTTAAATCTCTGTACCTGCCGTTGGTGATGGCAGCAATGAGTTCATGGAACGGTCGAAAAGTTTATTTAGCTTTGGATACAACCGTTTTGTGGAATCAATATTGTATGATTCATCTTTCCGTCATTTGTGGCGGAAGAGCAAAGAGCAGTTCCTTTTTTATGGAAAGTCATAGAACACAAAAGTTCGACAGTGGCATTTGGGGAATACAAGACAATGCTAAGACTTTCACATCGATTACTTTCTACCTATCCCAATGTGATGCTGTTAGCCGATTGTGGTTTTGCTAATCATCAGTTGGTTAGTTGGCTGAGAACTAGTCAATGGCACTATTGTCTGCGCTTACCTTGTGACGTAACTATTCATAGAGCAAGAAGACATCCGATTGAGTTGAAGTACCTCTTTCCATCAAAGTCCGAAGCAGTTTTATATCATCATATTGGACTGTGGCTTGATGGAGAATGCCGAACTAATTTGGTACTTGCCAATGTAAAGGGAGTAAAAGAGCCTTGGGCAGTGATTACAGACGAAGAGCCAACTCTTCAGACTTTATGGCAATATGCTCTGAGATTCCGTATTGAAGAGCTTTTTCTTGATTCTAAATCGGGGGTATTTCAATTAGAAGAATCGAAAATTCGTCATCCTCAAGCTTTAGAGCGTTTATATTTAGTGGTAGCTTTAGCTCTTCTTTTTGCTACCGTTCATGGCATGACAGTTGAGCTTAAAGGATTGAGAACTCAAGTTGACCCTCACTGGGAGAGAGGTTTGAGTTATCTTAAAATTGGTCTTAGATGGCTTAAAGGCATTTTGCATAAAGGTCGAGATTTATTTGAACCCATCCCCCTTTTGTCCCATAACTTTCTTCCTTGTTTTGCATCTGTGAAGGCTAAACGGGAATACTACAATGCTATTTGGTTTAATAGGGTTTCAGAATTAAAGTGCAAGCAAATTTAGCTACTCCCAAATAAATGTGTCAGGCAGCCAGCTCTCAAGCTTTAACAATTCTAAGTAGTGGTAATGGTTTTAAACATGATATTTGCAGTTGATACAATTGTCTTAAATAAAAGTTAATTAGAAACAGTATTAATAGCATCTCTCCCTTCTTGCTCTGCTGCTTCACTGGTATAGAAAATATTATCTGGCTCATAGATAATGCCGTAGTCATCGATGATGGAATATTTGTAGCATTTTGCAGAAGTATAGTAAACAGCAAGAATATACTTATTGATGATGATAAGCGTGATGATACTCATGTTTTTAGCGAGACAGTCATCTTCTTATTTTAGTTTGTCTAAAAAGAGCTTGCGATTCCTTCGGCTAGGCTTCGCCAATCGCCAAATACGATAAGATAATCCTGTTGAGCGCCCGCCATAGTAAAAATGCCAGTAAATCCCAATCTATACCCTGAAAATTGGACTAGCATAGCGTTATCAGTAAAAAAAGCTGCCGAATGGCAATGCACCTGCTGCGGAAAAAAATGTTACGAGCCAGGAGAAAGACCAAATAATTTAAATCGTTCAGAATGGACTGCTGATATTTTACAAGTGCATCATCGAAATCACGATCCCTCACAAAATCAAATTTCTAATCTTCAAGCTGTTTGTGCTGCTTGCCATCTAAATTTGCATAGGAATCGCTATAGTCCAGTCAGTGAAGGTCAATTGTCATTGTGGTGAAGAAAAAGCAACTTTAAAAGCAAAAAAAGTAACTGCTTAGAAATAGGTTAAATAACTTTCATAGCTTCTACGAATCTCTCAATATCGATTTAAAATTTGAGAATAAGATTAATTCAGTTTCTTCAGTGCTAATTTGCCATAGATTAGACAACTGACTGATGGCTTTGGAAATGTCCCAAGGCATTAATTTCTTTTTATTTAATGTTGCGAATGGTCCATCTGTCTCTGTAAGTATGCGCTCTTTTGGGATGTTTTGAGCTATTAATTTACCTTTCTTTGTTGCTAACATTGCTGGTCCTATCGAAAACCAGCAACCTATTCCAATAGCTGTTCTGAGCTGGGATTGGGTTCCAGTAAACCAATGCAATATGGGAATTCCTGCATCTTTATATTGGTCAAGACAATCTAAAACAGAGTCAGTTGCGGCACGGCTATGAATCGACATAATGCGTCCCCCTGCTTTCTGCGTTGTGTTTAAAATATGCTTAAAGATACCTGCTTGGATTTTTTGATGCTGCTTATACTCTTTACTACCGTCCAGCCCAATTTCTCCGACATATTTTGCATCCGATATAAAATCGTCAAATAAATAAATTTCCTTATGACGTTCATGCGCTAGCTGCGGATGTAACCCTAAAGACGTTTTTATTCGTTCGCAATTTTTAGAGATAGCTTTAGTCCCATGCCAAGCTTTTGGTGTCGTAGTAACAGATAGAACATATATTTTTTGTTTCTCACATCGTTTAATGACTTGCTGAAAATTCGGATAAAGATCGAGATGGCAATGCATATCAATCATTAAATAAGTCCTTCCTTAATCAGAAAATTCTTTACTTCATCCATACCTTTTGAAAAAACCTGTTTATATTGTTTCCAATTAATTGGATCGTTTGATAGTGGACCGCTACTGGAAATCCACGCACCGATTTTGGCAGTTGGAAGTTTTTTAATTGCAATCATCAAAGCAAATAAATCGTCACATCGTTCTGGATGTTTTATTTCTGCTAGCAAGTTTTGATATTTATAGGATGTAGACTCGGTAGTGTTTGAGACAAAGATAGAAGACCTTCTAATTATACAGGGGACGCATTTCCCACATTGGATTTTATCTCGTTTCCACTTGCTACAGGATACCGTATTAGACACTATATTTTGTAAAACTTTTTGGTCTTTACAATCAATTAGCATCTCTCCCTTTGTTTTGAATTGGTAGGGATTAACAATTTCGGTCTTGATGCCTACAGAATCAAATATCTCTTGAATCAATTGGAAAAAATAAGGATGAGTTGTTCTGGTACTTAGAGAGCCAATTCTTCTTGGTGTTAAAGGCGCATTTAACGATATGAATCCATTCTCTGGCACAAAAAGATTAACCTTTTCTAACTTGTTGATTTGAGCCACTGCATTTGCGCCTACTGCGCCAAATGCTAAAAAATTGAAGCTCCTTGTTCGCATACTGATGTCAGTTTTTCCATTAATCGATATGGGATGTGCGTTAACAGAAAATCGAGAGAAGTCTCCTGAAATGTTATTAGCAATATCTTCTTGGTAAGATTTGTCACCCTTGTACGAGTGACTAACTAGTAAAGGAGATCGCTTTTTCTCGATCAAGTCTATGGCTCCGATGGCACTATCAAGACCTCCTGAAAATAGACACACACAATCTCTTCCTTTAAGAGGTGTTAAACGATGTCTCTGTTTTTTTGTATATGGTTGAGGCGGTTTCATCCCACTAGCAGTAATATTAATATTCCACAAATCACCGCTGAGAAAGTTTAGTGCTTGTTCTAGTTTATTCTTCTGGTTTTTCCAAACTAACGGTTTATAAAGCGGCACTTCTAAATTAATCTCTCTTGTCCATCCATCCGCCGAAAACTTCCTCTGAATAAAAGTGTCAGCAGCAGTTACGGCTAAAGCCAATGTCAAAAAGTCAAATTCTATTGCTGAGATTGAAACTCCCAATCTTTTTATAGGGTCGATTACAGGATTACCAATAACTGCTATTTTTCCCTGTTTCCGACCGTCATTCCCATAAATCTGCACTGGTATAAGTTGTGGTGCAAATGGTGAAAGAAGATTTGGATTATGGTGTATTTCAACTACAGTCATTGATATGCCTCCCAATCTGACCAAACAGAACCTATAACAGCGCGTTGGATTTGAGTCATTCCTGTTGCGGTAATTGAACGTATATTTCCTTTTAATTGATTTGCCAAATGACCATCTACAGTTACTTTAATCATTTCTCGTAATGCATTTTCTGCTTTGACGATCTGACTTGGTATTTCAGCTTTATTCCAAGCTTTTCCAGCATCTTGTACTATTTGTAGAAAAATGCTTTCAGATAAATAGCTAATCATCACATTAATAATCACATCATCAGTAATTGCATTAAGGTTGAAAGTAGCTATTCCATCAAGAGCTTCGGTGAGGGCATTATCCATCGCCAAGCCAATCTTATCCGAATCTCCTCCATTAGAGGTGAATAACTGAGAGATTTTATTGATGGCAATATCGCATGGAATACCTGATAGAGACGCAAGGTTAATGGTGTTTCCATCAAAAGTAACGTTCCCACCCGTTAAAAATCCGTGAAGCGCACCACCTGCTTTTGTTGTCGAGCCAAATTTTCTGGTGGCTACACTACCTCCTCCAGTTCCTTTTCGTGCGTAATGACCTAAAGCGGACTTAAGTTTGGAATCATCGCTAGAACCAACAAAGCTACCGAATGCTTGACGAAAAGCTTTAAAACGAACTGGTGATGGCGGTGGTAATGTTTGTTGTGGCTGGTCATCTGCCCAGGGAGGAACGAGCGGAGAAATACCTCCAGAGCCAGGATGAGACTGTGATGTACCCACAATTAAACTCCTTCATACCATGTTTTCTTTTTCAACATTGCTTTCATCCAGGGAGGCTGTTGAAGAAGACTACTGAGATATCTAATAAAAATTTTTGCAGCTTGTTCTGAATGCTCAGCTAGTTTGCAAGCTCCAGCAAATCCCACTGGCTGGTTTTCCCAACTTGATACTTGGCGTAGTTTGTTGACTAGCTCTTCCATTACAAGAATCTCATCTTCCTTAGGTAGTTGTTTTAGAGCTGAATCTGCTCCAGGAGAGGTCATTTTTTTTGTTTCTGCTAATGTCCGTAATGCCTCTTGTCCTTCTTCACTCAATCCCGCTGTGTAAACACCAATCGGCATTGTAGCTCGTGATAAATAAATTGCTGCTCTTAAGTCTACATCGCTAAGTTGTGGTTTTAATTTACTCCATCGCATTATAAAGTCAGATTTATCCTTCCAACTTGACGGAGCATTGTTAGGAAAATTATCGTTTTCCGTACTTTCTAATTGTTCAAATATCTCTGGTTTACCAGCTTTACTATCAATAAGTTGATAAAGATCTAATGTTGCGGAAGCCCCTGCACAACGCTCGAAAATGACCAATTTAGCAATAATGTTCTCATCAATGGGCATTTTTCGCCGTTTAGCAATATTGGATCGCATTTTAATTACGTTTAAAAGCCGTTTCACTATACGAGGATTTCCTTGAATATTAGGAGAAGTAGCCAAAATAGGTGTAATTCTATTTGCTAAATCAAATGCTTGTCGAAGATTGTCTTTATCCTCTTGGTCTATAATTTCCAGCAGTTTATCTACTTTAATAGGTTCTGATTTCCAAGATTGCTGTAAGGAACTTTCCAATTTCGATCTTATTTTTACCAAATCCTGTTCGTCTAAACCTTTATCGATTGCAAAGAGCATAAATAAATATGCTCTAATTTCACGAATTCCAGCTTTTGGAACCTGGATGGGAAATTGTATTAGCTTATCTATATAGTCAATCTGATGGCGATTGCTTGTTCCTTTGAAGTACTCACCAACAGAACCTCTAATCATTTCCTCATCTGCGGCGATCACAAATGCTGTGTTAGGAAGGAATAAAAATAGGCTTATAGCTTCTAAGGTTTGAATCGCATTACGTGGTAGGCATCTATCCAAATTATCGATAAAAACAACTAGAGTACTATCTAACTCTTTTAATATTTCGCTATATTCTTTCTGAAAGGCAGCAATCTGCTGCGGAGGAGTTATTTGAGGAGTATCTTTAAAAAATTCTCCCATAGTCTCCTTTCCATCCTTAGCTAGCTTCTCTAAGTCTTGATACTCCGAACCTGTCAGCTTTTTTTCTTCTTGAACACTATCCACAAGATTTTGAGTTGCACCAAAAATTCGTGCTAAGAACCCACCTGTAGGGACTCCATGAGCTAAAGCCAGACCTTCTGCGCCGAAACCAAGAATACGAAAAATATTAATCCGAGCCAGAAGGTTTTTAGTTTTTTTGTGTAGCGGCTCGTTGTCTTTCGCTTCTTTATTTAATTCAGCGCCAATAACTTCGAGAAGCGCGGCGCGCGAGTCATCATATCCTTGGTATCGCCAAGCATTAAAATTAACAAGTATATATTCCTTTTTTTTCCTGCTGGATAACCCTTCAGATGTTCTTAAGTCTTTTTCGATCAACTTTAGTAATGTAGACTTACCAGCCCCCCAATTACCAAAAACTCCCAGAGAAATAGGCAGCATTCCTGGGGCGGTAATTACATCAACTGCCTGTTCTGAAATCTCGCTGAAATTTAAGTAATCAATTTCAGATTCTCTATCTGCCCACACTCATTTACCCCTCAATTCCTGGAAAGTGAAACACCATTATATTTTTTGTTAACTGTTTATGCCACATATAAAACCGGTCTTTGTATCCAGAGTCAAAAGCGATCGCGCCAAAATTGAAATAGATATAATCCAACAGCAAATTAAAGATCATTATGTTAAATTGTGTACACAGAAGTACACAACTAAAGAGCAAGAAAATGCTGGAAAAAATTGGCATACGAGAATTTAGAAACAACTTAGCAAAATATATTAGTGCAACTAAACCTATAGCTGTCATGCGTCATGGTCAAACTGTGGGTTATTTTTGGTTCTACCAAACCTAACGTGTAAAACTAATAAAGATTTTGTTCTGTAAATAAGGCGATCGCTAAATATAAGCTATGCCAGAGTTGACCTTTGCCGATTAACCTGGTTGATTGTTATTGATATAAAATAAATATTTATCAATTAAAAATAAAATGGCATCAAATTCCGAACTTCATCTAATGAACCAACTCCTAAATTTAGAAGAAGTTAAAGTGATAGATTATCGGATAATTGAAGGAATAGGAATAATTTTATCATTAGAAAATACTCAAAAAAAAGTTCTGTGTCCAAATTGTCGAAAAACCACCGAGCTATTACATCAAAATAATTTTCAAACTGTTCGAGATTTATCCTTTGGGCAACAATTGGTTTATTTAAAAGTAAATCGTCGTCGAATGAGATGTCCTCATTGTCAGAACAAGTTTACTGAAGAATTAGAGTTTGTGCAAAAAAGACGAGTACATACCTTACGATTTGTTAAAAAAATAATTGAAGAAGTTTTAAACAGTGATATCAAAAATGTTGCAAAGAGAAATGATTTAAGTGAACAAGAAATTGAAACAATGTTGAAAGATTTAGGTACATACCTAGTCAAAGAAAAACCTGTGAATTTAAAGAAGCTAGGAATTGATGAAATAGCAGTGGTCAAAGGACAAAGAAATTATTATGTTGTTTTTGTAGATTTAGAAAAGGGAAAATTAGTAGGACTTGTAGAGAAAAGAACCAAAAAAGAAATCACAGAACACTTAGAAACTTGGGGAGAAAAGGTTTTATCCAAAATCCAAGAAGTAAGTATAGACCTGTGGAAACCCTATAAAAATATAGCTAAGGAATTAATGCCACAAGCAGAAATAGTTGCTGATAGATTTCATGTTATGAAACAAGTAACAGATGAATTGGATTCGGCTAGAAGGAAAATTAAAAGAGAAGCAGAAAAGCTCAAAAGTAAATCCCAAAAAGAAAAAATATTATCGGGATTAACAAAGAGTAAGTATGTGTTGCTAAAAAATGAACAAGATTTAAATGAAGACGAAAAAGAAAAATTAAAAGAAGTTGAAAAAGTAGCTCCTGTTTTAACTAAAATGCACGTCTTAAAAGAAAAATTAAGAAATATTTTTGAAAGTAGTAAAGATTGGAGAGAAGGATTATTTAATTTAGCAGATTGGTTAAAAGATATTTCCGACTATTTCCCAAAAAGTTTTGGGACAATAAAAAGATGGATAGGCGAAATTGTTACTTATTTTGATGAAAGAACTACACAAGGAATAGTAGAAGGAATTAATAATAAACTTAAGTTAATAAAAAGAAGAGCTTTTGGCTTCAGAAATTTTAATAACTTTCAACTTAGAAGCCTTTTAACTTGGCACTTTGCTAGCTAGTTGTACACAGTAAGTTCGGTAGAACCTTATTTTTTGCCTACTCATAAAGAGCCAGAACAAGCAGAATTAGAATCTTTGAAAGTGGCAGCAGAGAAATTAGATCGGCTATTGGCTGACAAGGGAATCACAGAAGACGAACTCGTAGAGGAATTTCGTCAGCTACGACAAGAAAAGAAAAACTAATTACTAAACCCTGCGATAAGAAATCGTTATTAGAAGTTCTGGCAAACTTAAAAGATCTTGAAGCAGATATTGGCGATATTAATAAGGTTTTACAAACATTAGTCGATTAAAATTGCGTCGAAAACAGAGCGTTTAACTCTGAATTTAATTTGTAGCAACCGCTGATAAAACTGTTCTAAATCATCTATTTTGACTTTATCATCTGCCATCATTTTTTTGATGATAGCTAAAGTTCCTTTAACGTTTAAACCCAATCTCATAGCTTCACGACGAGCAGCAAAATCATCTAAGATTACATAGTCAGATTGTAATTCGGTAGCAAGAGAGATCGCTTCTGCTTCACCTCTTCCAAGCCTTTCGTTAATACTATTAGCTAAAGATAAAAGTTTTGTCTGCTGAATTATGAGGCTGTTGCGGTCGATCGCATGATTGATGTACTGACTAGCCTCATCTTGTTTAGCATTAATTTCATCTACTACTACTTCTGGCATATAAAAGTGATAGTCATACCGAAGAAATAAATCTAAATAATTTAATCGAGACAAAAAAATTAAAGGGGAAGAATTGAAAACAATTTTCATCTATTTCTTACCAGCTTCTCTCGATGGCAATATCCTCACTACTCAGATAAGAAAATTCTATATCCATAGACTCTAGTATTTGTAGAAGAGCTTCGACCTCAAGTCCCATAATCTCTGCTGCTTTCTTCAAGCTAATGAGCCTGGAAACTAAAGCTCCCACTACAAAGAGAAACCTTTCTTTTTGTTCTACGTCGGAAAATATTTGCACATTGGCAGCAATTTCTTTTAAGACTTCTTTATTAACCATTAGTTGAAGGTAAGGTGATTTATTTTTTAATATTAATTGCTCGCATTCAGATATTCCCAAAACAACTCACAACCGATCCCAAAAAGTAGATTTATCTATCATCTCTTCAACGGAATCCCGCTCCCAATCTACAGGCGTAGGTGGATGTAGAACATAGTAAAAGGGAAAAGTCTGATACTCGTAATCTACGGTATAACAGCCATCCTCTCCGTCGATAAAATTAGCCTCAAACATTCGGCGATAATCTTGAATGCAGAGTTGCAGGGCAACATAACAACCTTCATCCGCTAGAGAAACTGGCTCTTGACGTTCTAATGCCTGTTCTACCGCATCGTAATTAAAACCTTTGGGGACTTTTACTGGAAAATTACTGCATCCAACACTCATGGCAAATAAATTCTCAATTATGTATGGGACTTTAGTACGACCCAATTTACTGAGGAAGTTAGAGCCGATCCAACCTACCACATCTAAACTGCGGATGTAACTTTCAAGATTATAAGTGAAAACCATGAGCAAAATCCCAGATCCTGGCTTAAAAGTCAGGGTTTATAATATCGCTCATCAAAATTTTGACGGACATCAAGATTTAGGAAATTGTGTTTTATCTCAGTTAGTTCCCGATGCGGAAGATAAAATTATTGCGGTTAAGGTTGATGATGACCTGCTACGGGCGACACAAGATCCAAACTACAATCTTCAAGCTTATTTCTCACAGCTAGATCGCCTCAATTTAGGTAGCTGTAATGAAGTCCTGTTAGCCTCTGGAGGGACGGTATATATGGCTGAACCTGAAGTAGCAGCGCAGGTACGCGATCGCTTTTTTGCCTCTCAACCCGACCACTGCTGTAGATACGGTTCTCTACTGGTATCTAGCTGTACTGAAGGCATTGCTAATTTAGACAAGCCTATAACCGTTAAGATCGTTGATTTCGAGCATGAAAGTGAAATGGAACGTAAGGTAGCTAAAGACTTAAGGGTGGGAGACTGTCATGGTAAAGTTTCGACTCGTTTAGCAAAAGTCTTAGGAGGGAAAGAAAATACTCCTTTCCAATTTCGTCTGGCAAATTCTAGTCCCAATAGTCCTCTCCCAGCCTTTATCGCCAAAGGTACGGTAGCTATAGACAGTAGACGCACTGAAAATCGTGGTTATGACTTAGTTCTCGATCGCAGTTCGATTAAGGGATGGTCTAACAACACGGGACCAATGCAGGTTAGTCAGATAAACAACCAGTGGCGGTTGACTCCTAAACCCAATCCCAGCCAGCAGCAGCTCGCCGATTTAAGCTATTTACCTACCATTTTGCAAAACCAAGGAGTCCAGTATCAAATCGACTCAAATGACCAAAGCTATATCCTCCAGCAACCGAGCAAACAGGCTTTAGACGTTCTAGCACACGCCTATGATTGGGGTCGCGATCGCCTTGCATGTGGCGTATATCAAATGCCAGAAGTAGTGTTGGGAAATAACTCCAACGCCGAGCTTCAGGATTATCGCAATTCTTGGCAGCTTACTCAATGGTATTCTCCCCAGGCGATCGAGCAAGATCTCGTCCCCTCTACCGTAGCCGAAGCTGAATACTTAAAGTCAATCCAAAATGACTATCAGCTTTTGGCTCAATATTTAGTCAAAAATCATGACCAAAAGCAAAAGCTTAAAAACTTAGAGGGCGAAGAGGTTGAAGATAAAAACGAGTTTGGTCTAATTGAGGTTCTGCGTGCCGATACCAGAGGAGAATTAGCCAACCATCCCAAGATTGTCTCATTCTGTCGCGATCAGTTACGCAGACGCTGGCTAGAACTAGCAACTAAAGGAGCTAACACTTTAGAATCGGCAATGGCTCAACCTGCCGAGATCGAGCCTGGTACGGTAATAGCCCCTCATATTATTAATGGCACAGAGGTAATCGTCACTCGCTACCCAATTATCAATAAAGATAATATCCGCCGTTACGTTGTAGATAACGAGCAAATCCCCGAACTAATTGATACTAAAGGATGTGTCTTTATCAATCCTGACGATGCCATGAAGTATCATCAGTGTGACTTTGATGGCGACCAGCTAGTCTGTACTCCCTGCGATCTGCTTCCCACAATTGCAGGGGAAACTCGTACCGCACAAGTACAGTTAGATGTTGAAGGTAACGATACCAACCGCGACTTTAATCCTGTAGTCAAGAAAGAGAAACTCGCTTATCCTCAGTCTGACCTCAAACACATGGCACTAGCTGTCAGGTTAAATTCCATTGGTCGTATCGCCAACGCCATCGGTAGAGTAAACTGCGCCCAACCAAATCCCGAAGCTGATGTTCAAGACCAAAAATACTTCTTGAAATTTAAACGAGAACTAATGGATGTCCTATTCGATTCCTTGCAGGTTGAAGTAGACAGTCCCAAATCTTCGACTCGCTACACCGATTATTATCCAGACTTAAATCGACGACTTAATAGTGAAGCTTTTGCCCTACCCTTTTTCGACTTTAAACAAGATGAGCGGGTATTTAGCTCTGCTCCCATGCCAGTAGCTCAAAATGATTCGGTGGTAGATATCTTACCCCGCCATATCAACCAGATTTGGGAGAGTTGCGAGCTAAAAGAGATGCCCGTCAGTCAATACAAGCATCTGCTACAGAGCCAGGATAGTAATTTAGATGATACAGCCAAAGCTGCGATCGCACGACTGGGATCGAATATCATTCAACAGTACAACGACAACGTAAAACTCATCGTTCGAGAGAAAATTAGCGATTCTCAACAGATTAAAGAAAGATTTGCCAGAACCTACGCGGGAATCAAAGAGCAAATCATGACGGCTCAACTGAGCAGTGTTGCCAAAGATGAATTGGCTGCTACTCTCTGGCAAAAACAACATAACAATAGTTCGGAAACCTCTTGTCGTCGCAAGTGTATCAATATCTGTCGTCACTTCGATCCGAGTATCTACACCTATCAAAAGGAAAAGCATCAATATAGACGGGACTTAATTAAAGACCAACCAGCCTATATTGTCGAAGCTCCCTTTGAATCTAGTCTCTTTGCCAGCCAGGGCAGAAAAGACTGCGCCGTATACATCAAGGAAATGTTGGATGCTCAAGGTCAAGACTTTGAGGCTACGGTTCATCCCAGCAAACCCTGCGTCGTCTTTGCCATCAAGAATATAGCTCCCCACGTTAAACAGTTATTCGAGCCTTTCCACGACCCCCAGATTGCCCGTCACCACGATCTAATCGACATAAAAAAAGCTAAACAGACTTTATTTAGCAATGACCGCCAGCTTTATAACAAACTATTTTCCTTCACTTCTGGTACTAAAAAATATAATCCAGTTAATGTTGTTGCTCCCAGACACATGAACTGGTTGATGGGTCAGACAAGCCGTAAAGCTTCACTAGTCTTTTCCGTAATGCCAGAAAGGGTTAGTCAGGCTTTGGGACAGGAAATAAGCCAAGTTCAGTTACTCGGCAAAGATAAAAATGCTTATGCCCAGCACGATTTTAGCTCTGCTTATTATCAGAATCGTCAACTTAACTTTACCGTTTCGACCTTTAACGATCCCACCTCAGACCGCCACGGAGATCCGATGGTCTATATGCAAAATCCTGGAGACGGCAACTATTACTCTCTGGGAATGTTTTCCCAAGACTCTCCCAAACTACCCGTCTCGGCTAACTTTATGGCTCAACCGACCTCCGATGGCAAAACCGTAGAGCTTTCGATCGAGCCTAGTTCGATTATTGTTCCTCATAAAGAACTGCCTAGAAGTCCGAAAAAGTTACGCAGCAAAGCTCGTCGTAGAGAGGCAGCAACCACTCAAAGATCTAACCAAGACCGCCTGAGTTCGATTATCAACAAGCGGGAAAAATACCGTAAAGCCTTACCGAAACAGCAAAAGGAGATCGAGAGCGATCGCTCTAACGATCCCGAACCAGATCGCAATCAGCTAGAGATTTAATCAATTTAATTAACTTCAATAAAAAACTTTAAACATCATGGTTTACACCAAAAGAAAAAATAACCGCATTCAAGACCCGAACCAAATCAACTACGTCAAGAGCATACTCGAAGCTTCGGCGCAGCAGTGTCAGCAGGGCGGGATGTATACTCCAGAAATCTATATTGCTACCGCTCAAAGAATAGCCGACACTTATTCTCTTCAGGACAGTAACTATCCCCGCGTTACTTTTAACTCCAAAGAGCAAACCTTAAAAGGTCAAAATAATTCCGTCCCCGAACTTACCGCTAGCATTGGCGATCGCACTAGCACCAGCTATTTCCTAATCAAAGACTCTCTACCCCAGGGAACAACGGCTAGCCCAGAACAGTTAACTCATCTGCGTCCCGATATAGTCTCGGCTCGTATTGCTACCAATCTTGGGATCGTTCAACCTCCACTTACAACTTCAGCATCCATACCGCCAATAAATCAAGGAGTACCCAGTACAGCACGAGTCCAAACTGGAACTACGCCTGCTCAGGTCATGGCTGGAGCAATGCCAACTTCTCATGCACCATCTATGTCCAAAGCTCAGGCGATGGCTCAAACTGTAACCCCAGCAACAACTCCGCCTCAGCCCCCTATCTCTACACCCAATTCAGCAGTAGCTGGTTTGGCAGCATTAGCGGCACCTGTATCGCCCCAAGCAAATAATCATAATCCTCCTGCTTTTAACGAAGAAAAGAACTTAGCATCCAATAATAATACTGCACCTATAGCTAACCAAATTCCTAATACAGACACAGCAGCTCCTCCAGTATCTTCTATTCCGAACCCCCAACCCATTCATGACCCTCAAATTGCTAAAGCAGTCCAAAATACCAACCAAAACTTACAAACTGTCGGCAACCTAAATCAAAATATTGGTAAGGCTCTCAAAGATATGGCTAAAGGAGAGGTCAATCCCATACAGCTTTATGGCGACACATTAAACGTCATTGGTAGCTTCATTAATGGCATCCCCGCAGGAATTCAGGAGGCACGGTTAAAAAGTATCGCTCAACAGATGAAGCTGATTGAGGAGAAGAAAAAAACGGTCGATCTCAAAATGGATCGACTGGGAGACGATTTTATTACTTCAGGGCATAAACCACCAGTATCCAATACAGATGTTTTTAACACATCAGTTCCCAAGCTCGAACCTGAATTATATGCAGAGAGGGACGTGGAGCGAAGCGGAGCTAATCCTTTAGGGTATCCTTTAGGACAAACTACTACTGCTCCTGCTAATCCTACTTCACAAACTTCATCTAAAGCAGAACCTCAATCTCAGCCAAAACGAGAACCCGTAGACAAGGCGATCGACAAACTTTTAAAATCCAGCGCATCCATTGATGATAAGCTAAATGCGATCGAGAAAACTCTCGATAAAATGCTAGAAGAATTGATTAAGATAGAAAAAAATCTCGAAGCAATTCAAGCATCCCTCGAATCTAAAGCTCAAGCCACAGATCCTAATCTCCTCAGTAATCCAGAAGATATGGTGGTAGAAACTGAAGCCAAAACTGAAGTAGAGATAGTAGCCAATAACCCTATGGCAGAAGTGCCTGTCAGAACTGAAATAGAGACAGACATTATTGCCGAAGCTAAAACCGAAACAGAAGCAACCGAAGAGGTAGAAGTAACAGAAGTCACAGTCGATCTTTTCTCAGAGGAGGAGAGCATTCCTCAAGCTTTAGCCAGCCAGATTTGCAGTTATGAGGGAAACCTCGATCTATTAAATCAGCATCTAGCATCCGATCATTTAAAAATTGAATTATCTGAAGACGCATCTGAGTTGCTAATTGGAGAAATAAACAATGGCGTAACATCTTTCATTTTTGCAGCCGAAGCCAATGAAGAAGGTTGGAACATTCAAAGCGAGATCTCCGAAGAGGCACAGCTAGACATACTCGATAGTTTTGTTAAAGCAGAATTAGCAGTTAATAATTCTGAGCCAGAGTTACAAAAAGAAGTGCAAAAACCCGTAAAAGATAAGTCCATTTCTTTATCCCTTTAATGGTTCGATATTCAACTAGACATTTATTTGGCTCGTATTATTTACAATTTCAAGTATGATTTATATTTTCTGGCAAGATCGAGCTAAAATCATCGCAGTTTTTCCAATTCCATGAAGCTTTAAGTTGCTCCTAACAAACATCAAAGTAAGAGCTATCTTTGAGCATTCCCAAAATAGACTTACTGCCAGAACCAAATATATATAGCTCCTGCTGGGCGCGAGTCATAGCAACATATAGCTGCCTCTTATTCCTAATAATTGATTCGGCATTAGCAGTGTAATAACTGTTATCAAACTGTTGTACCCAAGGAATAATAACCGCTTTAAATTCTAACCCCAGTGCCGAAAGAGAAGTAATAATTCGTACACCAGATAGCTTATCGTTATAGTTCGCCTTCTGATGTTTGGATTGAGTTATCCAATAGTAGTCGATATCTTCCTGCTTCAATCTATCAGTTAACAGGTTAAATGACTGTCGATAGTAGTTATCAATCTTCTGGTAAATAATAGCAATATCTTTAGTTTGGTATCCTTTGTCTAAAAGCTGTTTGATCCGTTCGAGCAATCCTTCAATCTCATCTTTACTCGACCTAACTATACTTAGTAGTGGTTTAGTTCCGCTTCGCAAAGCAGAACTAGGCTTTATTATTGGAAAGGTAGCTTCTGCTTCAACTCCTGATTCATCTGATAACAAAGAACTTGCTTCAATAACATTCCAAGCAGCAGACAATATTTGCTTCGTATTGCGATAGTTACGACTGAGTTTCTTACTTCTTCCTGTTGCCTGAATACCCACAGATTTCCAGGTAAACTTAGTACGTTCATATAGGCTTTGAGAGCCGTCAGATACAACAGTCAGACTGCCATTTTCGGAATCTTTGAGTGCTTGTACGCAGCATTCGAGCCATTCGGGAAAGAAAGTATGTGCTTCATCGACTAAAATTGAATCCCACTTCCGCGATTCGTGTGATGCAGATATTTTTTCTAATAGCTGATTGCCCATATGTATATTGTAATTACCTGCAACATTATCGGGATGGGGTAATCTTCCCAAAATATTCTTTGCCCAATCATGAAAATGATGAACTTCTATCTTTTTATACTGAGGGTTCGATGAATCTTGATGTAAGAGCGATCGCAAATAGGCTGCTAGGGTAATGTTGTAACAGAGAACCAAAACGCGACTATCGGAATCTCGATTGACCAAAAATTTAGCGCGGGCGAGTAGAATGATTGTTTTTCCCGAACCAGCTACACCGCTAAATAAACGATGACCCTCCCCGATACTTCTTGCCAGACGTTCTTGCTCAATATCTAAAGTCTTGAGAACCTTGCATTCCTTGGGTAATATAACTTCATCAGTAGTACTGCTTGTAGTTGCTGGCTGCTCTTTAGCGACAAACTCAGGATAGAGAATACCTCTAATCGTACTCACCTGATCCTCAGTTAGAGTCTTAAAGGAAAAATAAACGGTAAACATTTGTCTTAAGCGAGAAACTAATTCTGTCGAATTCAGCTCTTTCCAGGCAAGCAGCTCATCGCGAAAAGCTACGCGTGGAGGTGTTAATACTCCCAAAAGTCCCGCATCTTCGGATACTTGCGACATTTTGATATTGGACATCAATGCTCCATGACCGATGGGCATGACTAATTTTCCTTGTCTATCTCCCGAAGCGTGGCGGAGAATAGGAAACCTTTTGAAGATGTCGAAAGTATTAATCAAATAGCTGCGACACTGCTTGAGAGGGGATGTTTCAGACTCTACAGTGGTAACACCTTTAAATGTTCTTCTAATTTGAAAGAAATTTTGATTGGCCTGTAGAATATTGCCGTAGTTATATCCTTTTACCTCAATAATCAGCAACCCAAAGGTAGGAGATAGCAAGATAAAGTCAGCCTCCAAGCCTCCGACGTTGGGATTATGCCAAACAATAAAGCTCTCATCTAAGCGATCGCGGAGTATGGCAAACAAATCTTTCTCCCCTTGAGATGATTTGCTGGGAACTGTTTCTGGAATCATTATTGCCATAAAACTGTCTCTCAAATGTACGAGTATTTTCGATCGAGCAGACAACTTCTAAATTGATAGTGAAATCTAATCGATTGTTACCGATTTTAGAATAAGTAGATTCTATTGTGGCAAATAAAACGCTTTTATTGGTCTTCGTTCAATCGAAACTATAAATATTGGGTGTAGCTCGAAGCAAAGACACCATCTTTGTTAAGCATCAGAACCAAACTTTTAAGCATTCAAGTTAATTATCTCTAACAAATATCAATAGTAGACAGCTAATAAATGTTTTAGTTACTCAAACTTCGGGAAGACTAATACCAGTAATCTCTTTGCCGTTATGAAATCAAAGCCAACTGTTTCTCTAGCTATCAAAATTACTTTAGGTATATCCATCGCGATCGCTTTATCAACGATGGAGTGGGGGAGGTGGCAGCAGTCTCAACATGAAGAGATAGATAATACTCCTTGGACTTTAGTTTCTGTAGACAGTGGCAATCGTTTCACCGTCAACAGAAACAATAAGACTAAAGTTATCAGTTTATGTGGAGTAGATGAAATAGGAGACATCGCCAAAAACTATCTCAAAATGATGCTCGACAAACGAGATGGAGAGGTTGTTTTTGAAGCTTCGGGAGATGCTTATGAAGCTTGGATTACTATCGATCCTGGTAATGTCGTCGAGCTACTTGAAGATCTAGCTTATGAAGTTGAGGAAAGTTCTGAAATAAATATTCATCTTAATACATGGATGCTCGAACGCGGTTATGCTCGGCGCGATATGCAAACCTACGAGCAGTGTCGCGAATCCGAACATTTAGTCTGGGCTGAAGAACTAGCAAAAGAGAACAAGCTGGGTATCTGGCAAAGCAGTCGATAGAGCAAAATTTTCCTTATCCAGCAATGGTCTTAATTGTCGAAGTATTAGTTAATCTGCTCTGCCACTTCAATAGTTTCCATCAAATTTTGGTGACGTTTGTCGCACACGGACCTTTCTTGCCTTCCCCAATGTCGTATTCTACTTTTTGTCCCTCATCAAGAGTATTGTCGCCTGCACTTTTGATTTCAGAACAGTGTACAAATAGGTCTTTTTCTCCATCGTCTTGAACGATGAAACCGAACCCTTTTTCTACATTAAAAAACTTTACTATACCTGTACTCATACTGTACGCTCCTTTATTGCATTGATATCAGCACTACCGCAGTGTATCGCAAAAAGCGAGGTAAAGGTTCACTTATAAATTTAAGTAATAGCAAACGTTAATCGAGTAGACAGAAAAAATGCCTCATGACATTACCACTCGTTGATGCTTTTACACTACGCAAATTATGGTCTATGTAGCACTCGTACCTTAGTACGATTCCCCACAATAAAAGTTGTAGTCACATAAAACCAAATAACGATTGAAGACGAGTCAAATCTTAGGGCGACTAAGGTTGGCTCGTCGTTATTTTAGGTACATAAGCAATACATAAACACCTAAACTACAGCTTTTAAAAAAATGACTATTTCTTTCCAATCAAGACCAAATAAAAATACTGCGAAAAAGCCTTACTCCAAGCAATTTCTGTCTAGTTTCCGCATCGAAGAAAAAGACCTAATCTTTGTGATTGGCGGGATCGGTATGGCTATTTATCTTGGCATCACCGATTTAGCCTTACTCGTTACTATTCTGGCTAGCTTTGCCGTAGCAGGAAGCCTTTATTTCATCTCTGCCTGTCTGCCTCTAGTTTCTAAAAAACTCAATTTCAGAATTTCTATTTGGCATCTACTTACAGTTGTCTGTGGTTTGACCTTAGCCTTTAGTAGCTTCGAGCCTAGTCACGCTCTATTCCTAACTGGATTAGAAGAAGCCATAGACGGTTTGGTAGCTAGTGGCGGAGTGGGAAGTATTAGTACTGCCCAAATTGATACACTCTTCACGTTTATTCGGATTGCTTTGATCCTAGTAGGACTTGGTGGAGGTTTTGCAGCTTGGCAACAGCAGCAGCAGGGACAAAGCATGACCCCCATCATTATGTTCGTTGGCGGTCTGTTTGGTATTGTTCTGGCGATCGATATTATGACTGCGGTAATTGCTACAGGCACGTAGATTCTTTCATCTTCTTCCAAAGCTAATGGCTAAAAGCTAAAAACTAGTCAATCCCCAACGTAGTCTATCAAGCAAACTACCCCAAAATGGAAGCTCCAGAACTAATATCCATCAACTCCTCTCTCAACCGCAAAGCTAAATTCTTCGGCTTCTTACCCATATCCCAAGTAATGCCAATAGGAGTAATTGCCTTTCTCTGCTTCCTAATTATCGGGGCATCGGGGGGCAAAGATAAGCACTTTGGCATGATGTTTGGTTTCATGACTGGTACTTGGCTTTTGGCTACGGGAACTCATCCTCACTACATGACCGATAGGATGCGTCCTTTGCCTGGTAAAAACTGGGCTTACAACAAACTGCCCTATGTCTCTCCCATACCCGAACATCGTCCCGCAGAATTGCGAGCCAGCGCGGTCTTGTTGGTTTCCAGCAAAGAGCGACTGGCGAGGGTGCGATCGCTCATCAAGGATGAAGAACTGACTTTAAAACCTAATTATATTGTCGAGATGGCACAGAATGGAAAAAAAGAAGTCTACCCAGCTTTCAATAGATTTCAGCACTTAGTTTCACCTATTAAGTACAGCCAAGGCGGAAAAGACCGTGGTGCGCTATTTCTTAAAAATGGTCAGCAATATCAGATTGTCTTCTGTTTTAAACTAACTCCCTGGCACACCAGCTTTACACCACAACAGGCACAGAAATACTGGGAGGCGACAGAGACAGCAGCTAAAGAAGTCGTACCAGGGGAGTCGTTGACCTTTTACTGTGAAAAATACGCCTCGGACATCGAACGTATTACTCAGCTTAGTGAGGTAATCAACAACTGCGATTCTGACGGGGTAGCTTTACTGGCAGAATCAGAATTGGGCAGAACGCAATCCTTATCGGCTCAAGGCTTAAGGCAAAACCTCAGCTTTACCGTCACCTGCACCTACAGCTTCACTCGCGGTGGCGATGTCGGTACTGATTTCGTTTCGACTCTGATTCGTATGGGTAACAAATTATTATCTACTGCGACAGGAGACAAAACCCAACTACAGCAAGACTTTTATTCCGAGTCACTAGAATCTGCTTATACTCAAGGGTTTCTGATCTGGCAGTCCATACTCAAAACTGCCTGGAAACTGGACGTTAAACCACTAAATATAGACGATACCTGGAGTCATCTCTGGTATCAGTTTAATTCCCGTTCGACCAAGCCCGAAGCAATACCAAATTATTGGACTTGGGATGGCAAGGAATTTGGCGAAGTAGTCGATCGCCCCATCCATCCTCTATCAATTCTTTCCAAAGGTGTAAGCCATACCCGCGCTACTCCCCAACATAATCAGCGTCAGGATGAAATTGTCTTACCTGGTCGTCAGCAAATCTGTGGCGTGATGACCATTGAAGAAATCTCTAGGCGTAAACTAACTAAACTAGAGCAGTTAACGCACCTATTTGAAGTAATTCAAAACGATGACGTAATCGATACTGAATTTGTCATCCAGCTCAATACCGTATCCTCCCAAGCTCTAGACCAGCAGCTAGAACAAACTATCGCCCAAGCCAACTCAGCCAAACTAATGGCAGAAGAAAGTGCTATCGGTAGAGATGTTAAATCGGAACAGTTGCTCGAAGAATCTTTTGAAGCACAGAAGCTAGTAGGAGGGGGCGGGGCGGGTATCTACTTATCGTTCCTAGCAAAAGTTTATCGGCAAGACCGCAAAGCACTAGATGAAGCCTGTGGCGAACTGAGTCGTAAATTTAACAGCAACCTCAAGCGTCAAGACAGTGCGGTGTGGGCATTGTGGTTAGAAACCTTACCCATAACTATCGGCAGAATCTTACAAAAAACTAGTATTGTTGAGGATCGCCGTATTAAGGTAGATAACATTTCTTACTACCGCTATCTACCTAACGTTGCTCCAGAAGACGTTCACGATGATGGTATCGAACTAATCGCCCAAGGAGGTAAACCCATTTATCTCGATCTGCACCGTCAAGATACCCTGCGGGGACTGATTATAGGCGAGTCTGGTTCGGGTAAATCGGTTCTGGCTTGGCGAGTAATTCTTGATTTTCTCTCCTGCAATATTCCCGTCATCGGTATGGACTCGGCTGTCGGCGGTAACAGCAGCTTCCGCTGGGCAATCAAAATGCTCAAGGGAGCGCATATCGATATCAGTCGCAACTCTAGTAATCTTGTCGAACCCCCAGATCTAAGGCTATATAAAGGTGATGACTACAAAACTAGGTTTAACCAATGGAAGGGTACGGTCAAAAACACCCTA
>JADEXJ010000291.1 GCA_015207195.1 Pleurocapsales cyanobacterium LEGE 10410 | reverse complement strand
AACAGACATTACTCTTACTTCTACCTCATATTTTACTTCTCTCTCTTTTGAATCAGTTAGAGACAGTTAGACACTGGTTAAATGATAGAGGTTTTGATTTTTGTCTGATTAGGTGCAAGATCTGAGTTATTACAATATGTAATCCTTTCTTATGATTATAGACCCGAACTAAATCATTGAGATGAGGAAAATCACCAACTTTCTCCAGTGTCGTTAAATCGAGCATTACTTGAAGAATCGGCTTTCTTCCATTAATCCTCTGAGAAAGAATTAAATTTAAAATATAAGAGCGAATAATTCTAATTACAGAACGAGTTGACCAATTATAATAATTAAGAAATCGACTGATAGCACTTTCTGATTTGGTTTGACAATGATGAGGAACAGCATTGCCTTTTCCAGATAGAAGTAAACCTAAAATAGATTCCAGTGTTTCTTGTTGATAAATACTCGGCATTAATTGCTTTAAACTTAACATTAATTCTTCAACTTGAGGTAGAATCGGAGTCATGGCTTAGTTCTCTATCTTGAAAGGAGAACAAGTTTAGCATATTTCCTCTCTCTAATAGGCGATCCGATAGTAACGGAACAGAAAACAACGCTGGACGTATAATTATAATTATTCAGCTTGATTTAGGGAAGGTAAAACTATGTGTATAACTGAACTTGTACGTTGAGTTTTGTCCTGCTGGACGTATAATTAAGGAGAATTTGCACAATTATCCACCCAAAAACTCAGCGTATAATTACGCGCCCATGTCATCTACATCTGAAGTTGTCGAAAATACAAAAGACTCGATTAATTATCGGGACAATTTCGCGCAGTTTCTAACCGAATCAGAACGAAGTGCTTACACGATTAAAAATTATCTCTGCGATTTAAATGGTTTTGCTGTTTGGTTAAAATCTAAGGGAAATGAAGAATTTGCTCCTGAATTAATCACGCCAACTGACTTACGAGAATACAAACATTATTTAGACAATACACTACAATTAAAGCCTCAAACCATTAATCGTAAACTTTCTAGTCTCCGCAGTTTTCTCAACTGGGCTGGGATTGAAGGCTACTTTCTTGACAACCGTTTGCCTCATGTTCCCCAACCTATCAAAGAACAAGCTTCAGCCCCCAAATGGTTAGATAGGCTTTCTCAACACGATTTGTGTCGAATTGTAGAGAAAGGCAGAAAAACCAGAGATATCGCGATCGTCAAATTACTACTCAATACAGGATTGAGAGTTTCCGAACTTTGCGCCTTAAGCTGGAACGATCTCAAAATTAGTCCCAAAAAAGGACGCTTGAGTGTCAATCATGGCAAAGGTTCAAAAAGAAGAACCATTCCCCTCAATAAAGATGCGCGTTCTGTTTTAGTAGAACTGGGATATCACAAAAACAAAGGTTCTGACCGACGGGTCTTTATCGGTCAAAGAGGAGCGATGACTCCCAGAGGGATTGAAAGCACCTTGAGAAAATACGTTTCTCAAACCGATTTAGAGGAAGTCTCACCCCATCAACTCCGACATACATTCTGTAAAAATCTCATCGATGCAGGGGTCAGCTTAGAAAAAGTAGCTACTTTAGCAGGACATGACAATCTAGAAACCACCCGCCGTTACTGTACTCCTAGCGAACAAGATTTAGCCGCCGCCGTAGAACTAATTGGAGAGGAGGATTAATACTGTAAAAAGATGCCCGTACAATTCCTTTCTCAAGTAGAACGAGAACGACTCCAATCTTTTCCCGACGAAATAACCTTTAACGAACTGATTACCTTTTTTACTCTTTCTCAAAAGGATTTAAACTTTACGAAAAAACGCAGTGGCGACCATAATTTATTAGGATTTGCCCTTCAACTAGGAACGCTAAAATTTCTCGGTTTTATTCCCGATAACTTCCCCCACCTGCCATCGGATGTAATTGAATATGTCGCCCAACAGCTAAATGTTTCAGTTTCAGTTCTCAGTCTTTATGGAGAACGTCCTCAAACTCGAACCAATCAACTTCAAGAAATTCAAGATTACTTAGGCTGGAGTAAACCCACAGCGACAGACTACCAACAATTAGCAGCTTGGTTATTACAAAGAGCAATGGAACATGACCGACCCTTGCTCCTATTACAGCTACTAATTAAAAAGCTAGAAACCTCTAAAATTATGCGACCAGGACTTACAGTTTTAGAGAGAATGGTAGCTACAGCCCGTAATGAAGCTTGGATAGAAACCTACAACGGCTTAAAACCGATTTTATCCTCAAATAACTCTTCATTTCTCGATAAGCTTCTAGAATTAGATTCAGAGAGCGGACGAATTCCCCTGAGTTGGCTGCGGACTGGCGCAGTGAGTAATTCTCCCAAAGCCATCAAGAACGCCCTAGCGAAATTAGCTTTTTTGAATCAACATCATGTAACAGAATGGGATGTTAGCGTCCTCAATCCCAATCGCTTGAAGTTTTTAGCCAAATTAGGCAGAAAATCCACTCCTCAAGCTCTTTCTCGCACTCCTGAGACCCGTCGCTATTCCATACTTATTGCCTTTTGCTGTCACGGTTATACAGAAATTACCGACGAAGTTATTGATTTGTATATCAATACCCTAGCGCATACCCATGCTCGTGCGAAGAGAGATCGGGATGAATTTCAACGCCGTGTTGCTCAATCGGTAAATCAGAAACTCAAGCTATTCAACAAAATCGGTCAGGTAATTTTGGATGAAGAGATCAAAGATGAAGAATTAAGAACTCATATCTACGACCAAATAACTCCAGAGGAATTATTGATATCTATTACTGAATGTAAATCTTTGGTTCGCTCTCATGGTGATGATTACTATGATTTCTTTGCTCTGCGTTATGGTTATATCCGTCAATTTGCACCAACTTTTTTGATAAGTTTCCATTTTCATTCCAAGCATCAATTGGATGGACTGCTCGAAGCGATTTCCTTACTGCGTAATTTGGATGCTACTAGAAAACGGAAAGTCCCAGAAACCACTTCTATTAGGTTCGTTCCCTCCAAATGGAAAGACTATGTAGTCAATGAAGAAGGTAAAATCGTTCGCAAATATTACGAGTTATGCGCTCTGTGGCAATTACGAGGTGCTTTACGTTCGGGAAATGTTTGGCTCAATCATAGTCGCAAATATGCCAACCCTGAAAGCTATCTAATTCCAACTGAACAATGGTCAAGCCTCAAATCGGAAGTCTGCCAATTAGTACAGGTCAGCGAATCGGGAATTCATACTGTTGAAGCAAAGATTAAAGAATTAGAAAGGCTGCTGTTAGAGTTTGATGCTTCTTTTCTCGACAACGAACAGGTACGCATTGAGAAAGACAAATTAGTTGTTACTCCTTTAAGTGCAGAATCCGTTCCACCCAGCACCAAGCAGTTACGCCAACAGATTCGAGAACGATTACCTTGGATTGAACTAACAGAACTTTTGATTGAAATTGATAATTCAACAGGATTCAGTCAAGCTCTTATCAGTGCCGCCGATTCGGAAACTCGTACTCCCGAACTTCAAAGACATTTATATGCTGCCATTATCGCTCAAGCTTGTAACATTGGCTTGGAGAGAATGGCGCGTTTGGCTAATCTTTCCTATCTTCAACTTGCTTGGTGTAACAATTGGTATTTGAGAGAATTCACTCTCAAAGCTGCTAATAACCAGATTGTTAATTTCCAGTATCATCTGCCCCTCAGTCAGATTTGGGGCAGTGGAACTCTTTCTTCTTCTGACGGACAGCGATTTCCCGTTTCGGTAAAAAACCGCATGGCTGTTTCTTTGCCCCGTTATTTCGGTTACGGACAAGGGGTGAGTTTTTACAGTTGGACGAGCGACCAGTTTTCCCAATATGGGACAAAACCAACTATTTCTACCATGCGCGACTCGACCTATGTTCTGGATGAAATTCTTGATAATGAAACGGAATTGCCCATTATGGAACATACTACCGATACAGCAGGATACACGGAATTAGTG
>JADEXJ010000290.1 GCA_015207195.1 Pleurocapsales cyanobacterium LEGE 10410 | reverse complement strand
TTTTAGGGCTTGGGCAAAATCTGTCCCCGCTTCTTCACAGGTTTTTAATACTGCGTCAGTGGGTGTAAATTTAACTCGAATCGGTTCAAAACCAAATTTATAGCCCGCGTTACGAAACTTGTTTTCTAATAAATCTACCGCTTCACCACTCCAGCCAAAAGAACCAAATGCCCCCGCCAGCTGAGTTTTAGCTGCATTTGCCAAAACGATACCTAAAGCCGACTGGATCTGTGTTGGGGCGTGTCCGCCCAAAGTCGGCGAACCCATAATAAAGCCTGCCGATTTATCAATCGCCGTTTTGATCTCTTCAGGTTTGGCAGATTCGGCATTAATCGACTCTACCGCTACTCCTGCTTTAGTAATTCCTCTAGCGATCGCCTGAGCAATTGTTGCCGTGTTACCGTAGGCTGAAGCATAAATCAAAGCCACACTAGATTCGCGCTCATTCTGCTGTTGCGCCCAGGTACGATAGTCGGCGGTTAATTCAATCAGGCTATAGCGTACCAAAGAACCATGGGCTGTAGCATAAACACGGGCTAGCTTATCGCTTAGTTTATCCATGCTAGCCATGATTTGACGGGCGTGGGGTGCCATCAAACAATCAAAATAATAACGCCGATCTTCTAGATCTATCGTCCAACCTTCATCAAAAACGCGATCGCCACATACATGACAGCCAAATATTTTGTCAGTATATAAAACTTCTGTTTTGGTGTCGTAGGTACAAAGATGATCGGGATAGCGAGGATTGGGGGTGGGGATAAATTCTAAAACATGTCCCTTGCCCAGATCTAGAGTATCTTCCCCTTTGATAATTTGAAGATCTAATTGGACATCTGGCAAAATTTTACCTAGAGATAGGGCAGCAGGATTAGAGCAGACAATAGTAATTTGAGGCGCAATTTCTAATAAAGCCTGGAGGGTGCTGGCGCGATTGGGGTTGATATGACCTAAAATGACATAATCTATCTGTTTAGGGTCAATTCTTGCTTGAAGAGCATCTAAAAAAATCTTCGTAAAAGACTCCCCAGGAGGATCGAACAGAGCAGTTTTGTCACCCTCAATTAAATAGGAATTGGCGGTAGTTCCTTTTTGCAAAGCATATTCAATTTCAAACTTGAGCCGATCCCAAGTACGCGATCGCAACACGCGGGTATCAGCAGCAACGGGATATACCTGAACATCCTTGGCTTTGTTTGCAGGGGACATAATTTATAGATGATTTGATGATTATTTTTAGTTTACCAAGTCGAGCAAGCTAACAACATTGGCAGAAAGTTAAGTCTACAGTCAGCTATCTTAACCAGAGTTCGAGTTCGATTATTAGGCGATCGCTACACTGCCGACATTGATATTGCTGTTAGGTATCTTTGGTAGCAACGTTTGGATGAAACAGATAGCCTCTTTAGGTCGTTCTCATCAACTTTTGTAACCTCTGAGTAGTAAAAGTAAACTAGGTTAAACCAGCAATTTTTGCCATTGAGAGAATTACTAAAGCTTCATAAGTTCCTCAAATTTTGGTTTTAGAATTAATTGTTAATTAATTGGAGTAAATACCAATGAAAAAACTAAGATCGACTCTTCAACGACTGGGAATTACTTTGGTGTTGGGAACAAGCCTATGGGGTTCTAGGATTCTCACTGCCAAAGCAGTTCAGCTAGCTGATGGTACGGTTGCTTTTGCTAATCCACCTACGTTGCTTGATGCTATAACTACTTTCAGGGCGACTAGAGCCAGGGCTGCAAAATACTATTTCACTTTACTTCTGCCAGACACGGCAGACGAGCCACTACAAAAAGTAACTATCAATCTGCGTCAGGGAGCAGATCAAATCGACTATCGACTTGATAAAACGATCGCAGCAGTGGGAACAGCAAGAAACAGAACCGAAGAAATTGCGATCGCCGAAACCACGTTTGATGAAGAAACCGAAACCGTAACGGTAACTTTAGCCGATCCTGTAGCTCCTGGAACTACCTTTACTATTGGTTTGAAGCCGAAACGCAACCCCGATCATGGCGGTACTTATCTGTTTGGCGTTACTGCTTTTCCAGCAGGAGAAAAATCTCAGGGAATTTATTTGGGTGCAGGGCGTTTGCAGTTTGACTCTAGTGATGGCGACTTTGACTTTGGTATTTAGAAGGCAGTTCTTTTTCATAATCAACAGAACAACAGGTAGTTATCAGATCGAAAAACTATGGTTTTCTACGTAGAAGAGGTTTAAATAACGCTTGTCACAAGTTTCTCAACTTCTTTTTATACACTTTAGATAAGACTGGAAAACGCCACTCAAGCAAAAACTACCAACACAAAACAAATGAGTGCTACCAAAAACCAGAAACCTAAACAATCCAAATTATCGACCAATCTGGTAGGTGCTTATCTGCATGAGATCGGTCAAGTTCCCTTGCTAGAACATGCCGAAGAAATTATCTATGGTAAGCAGGTGCAGCGGATGAGATCTCTGTTAGCCGAAAAAGAAAAACTAGAACAACAGCGCGGACACTCGATCGCTCAATTAGAATGGGCTGATGCCGTTGGTATGAGTGAAGACGAACTTAACTTGGTTCTACAGCAAGGACAGCGAGCTAAGACCAAAATGATCAAAGCAAATTTGCGGTTGGTCGTAGCGATCGCCAAGAAATATCTCAAGCGTAATGTAGAATTTTTAGACTTGATTCAAGAAGGAAGCCTGGGCTTGGAAAGAGGAGTGGAAAAATTCGACCCCACCAAAGGATTTCGTTTTTCTACCTATGCCTATTGGTGGATTCGTCAGGCGATTACCAGAGCGATCGCCCAACAATCACGGACAATACGCTTACCGATCCACATTAGCGAAAAGCTCAACAAAATCAAAAAAACCCAGCGAGAACTGGCTCAAAAGTTCGGTCGCTCTGCTACTACCAGTGAAGTTGCCGACGAGTTAGGCATGGAATCAGCTCAGGTTCGCGACTATCTTAAAGCAGCTCGACAGCCTTTGTCTCTAGACTTGCGTATTGGTGATAACCAAGATACGGAGTTATCCGAGATGATCGAGGACGATTCCGCTTCACCAGAAGATTACGCAACCCTTGAGTTAATGCGACAAAATGTGAGGGAGATGTTGGCAGAACTGAATCCCAATGAACGGGAAATTCTCTCACTGCGCTTTGGTTTAGAAGATGGCAACCAATTGTCCCTAGCCAAGATCGCTCAGAGATTAAATCTTAGTCGCGAACGAGTACGTCAGCTACAAAGTAAAGCAATTGCTCATCTTCGTCGAAAACATCGCTCAGAGCTGCGGGAGTATCTTGCAAGCTAAGTGAAAGTTAACTAAAGCGATCGCACAGCCTGCCAGTATTTATCTTCACTGTCCTGAGAAATATTAGATAATAAGTAGGTATGTATAGTAGGTATTGATCGAGTGGTCATGCCGATCTTATGCAATTATTCCTCAGAATCATCGGTTACAACGCTAGGGGTCTGAAGTGGTTCGATTCGTTTAATCGCGTCTGGAGCAATCTCCAACAAGTCTTCCCTACTATAGCGTTCTGGATGACTAAAAATTTCTACTTCTCGTTCAAAAGCTTCTCTTCCCGCTTGGAAAAATCTCTGAGATTGGTTTGGTGTAAACAACCCGTTAATTACATTGTCGGGTATCGATAGACTCTCAAAAGCATTAGAATAATTTTCTCCTTCGGCTGTTTTAATAGCAGCTACAAGAACTATCATCACTGCGATCGCCAGAGAATTAAACCAACTAAAAACAATTGTGGTATGAGTCTTCACTTCGCCCTCCCAAAACTGGATAGCTACCTATTTCTATTATGAACTATCTGATATAAGTAGGTAGGCACAATAATTTATAACACCCAAACATCCCTATCTGTAATCGTTCATATCCCCCTCCAAAAAAGCCAGGAAAAATTAGGACATGGCGATCGCTACCAATGTCCATAAATTAACTGCCAATAGGAAATGGTGGTGGAGCCAGACCTTGTCTTGCCAAAGCTAA
>JADEXJ010000055.1 GCA_015207195.1 Pleurocapsales cyanobacterium LEGE 10410 | reverse complement strand
ATTGCGGGGCAAATGTTTGACAATGAGTATGATTTAGCAATGACGGTAATACAAGGAATGGAAAACCGAAGTGAAAGGGGTAATTATCACTTAGAGCGTTTTATATTTAATTCCGCCTAGCTACTTATTTGACATAAGTCTAAGTTGAAAAAGGGCTAAAGAAAGCTATATATATCGCTATCTATCAATATTTTGGAAAAATTATTTTATCCTATTGGTGGTTTCTGTAGAGTAGCCAGTGAGTACTATTATACTTTTTATAGCTCATTTGCGATCGCTATTAGAGAGCAACAAGTACATGAAATTATCTAAGCTTTCAGCTGGTGAAAATTCAGAATAAAACTGCATACTGTATATTTTGTAGTTTTCAAATCAACAGATCGGTTTAAAATAGTGATGATGTAATAAAACTTAATATCCTATCGTTACTATGGCAGCAAAAGTAGAAATATACACCTGGAGCAGTTGTCCGTATTGTATTCGCGCCAAAGGGTTGCTAGACAAAAAAGGAATTGAATACAGCGAGTATTGTATTGATGGAGACGAAAATGCTAGAGACGAAATGAGAATAAGAGCTAACGGTAGATCTAGCTTACCCCAAATTTTTATTGACGATCGCCATATAGGTGGATGCGATGATATTTATGAACTAGAAAGCAAGGGCAAATTAGAGCCTCTATTGTAGAGAAGTGTTAGCAGACTGTAATTTATAAGTTAGGAGACAAAGCACTTAACTTAAGGGAAATAGCGTGAAACTCGCATTTATCATCGATCCGATAACCAAATTAGATCCTGGACACGATAGTAGTGTTGCCATGATGGAATCAGCGCAGTTGCTGGGTCATCAAGTTTGGATAACCGAAGCCAGTCAGCTAAGCATAATTAAAGGAAAAGCCTGGGGGTATTTACAATCAGTAGATCTCAAGCCCGTTAAGCTGATCGATGGATATTGGCAAGCAGAAGCTGATTGGTATCGAGTTGGCAATAAGGTTCTTACTTGTCTGGAGGAGATGGACGCTGTATTTATGCGTACCGATCCTCCCGTTACTGTTCCTTATTTATATACGACGTATATTCTAGATTTAATTGACCGCAGCAAAACTTTGGTAATTAATTCTCCTCATGGACTGAGAACTGCTAACGAAAAGATGTACGCGCTGCAATTTACTTCGGTAATTCCTGAAACCATTGTTAGCCAGGATAAATCGGTAATTGCTAAATTTGTTCAGGAAAAGCAGTCTGCTGTTTTAAAACCTTTAGGAGGAAAAGGAGGAGAAGGAATTCTATTTCTAGAGGCAGTCGATCGCAATTTTAATTCTTTGATTGAGATTAGTACCAAACAGGGGAGCGAACCAATTATGGTTCAAGAATATTTACCCGCAGCCAAAGAAGGAGATAAAAGAATTATCTTACTAGACGGAGAACCTATTGGGGCTGTCAATCGCGTTCCTAGTGGCAATGAATTCAGAGGTAATATGGCAGTAGGGGGTAAGGCTGCTAAAGTAGATATTACAGATAGAGAACGAGAAATCTGTGCTGTAGTTGCCCCTAGGTTGAGTGCGGATCATCTATACTTTGTAGGTCTTGACGTGATTGGTGGCTACTTAACCGAGGTCAACGTCACTAGTCCAACAGGAATCAGAGAAATAGATCGTCTTAATAACGTAAGTTTGGGTAAGCAAGTAATTGGATGGTTAGAAAACAAACTATCTAACTAGTGCTGCGATATAGAAGTAATCAATAGTGGATAATCAGTAATAAATAATGCACGTATTATCAATTCCAACTTGGATAGTTCATGTCTCTAGCGTTCTTGAATGGGCTGCTGCTATTTACTATATTTGGCAGTATGGAAAGATTACAGGCGATCGCGTTTGGTATAATTTATCCTTTGCGATGTTACCCGCATTGGTAAGCGCGATGTGTGCTTGCACTTGGCACTTTTTTGACAACACTCAATCCTTAGATTGGTTAGTTATCCTACAGGCATCGATGACGGTAGTAGGCAACTTTACAGTATGTATTGCAGCTTGGGGAATTTGGAAAGCCTCTCGTCAAGATAAAATAGTAATCCGCAGTCAAGAATCAATTGTAAATCATGAGTAAAGAAAATTTATTTGCCGTTTCTTTGTTTCCTTATCTCGGTTTCCTCTGGTTTATGACTCGTTCGGGAAAAACACCACGTTTGGCTTTGATTGGTTTCTATGTTCTATTAGTTTTTGTAGCAGTAACTATTCCTGCGGGGATTTATGCCCAAGTTCATTATGGCGAAGCCTTGGCTAATGTAGACTGGCTGCATGGTAGTGCGGAATTGTTTCTAACTCTTTCTAATATTTTGGTGGTTTTGGGTTTTCGCCAAGCAATTATCGAGTATAGAAAACTGAATAAACAGGGAGAAAAGAAAGTGTAAATCGCTGGTGGTTGTATAGTTACTTTAGCTTGAATAAAATTGACATACTCTATAGTGGCACCTCCTAGTCTGACAAAAAAATCACAGCAGATTCATATGACAATTTTCTTTTCTCATCAATTCGATAACACTTCCGAAAATCACGGAAATCGCACTAACTATTTATCTGCGATCGCTTTGATTGAGACAGGTTCCTATAAATTAGTTGATTTAGTTGATTTTGTACATAACGAGTTGAGGTGGCTGCAACAAAACTTTAGCAGCCGCAGACACAAGTGTAATCCACGGTTGTTTCACACCCTAGTGTTCCGACTTGGACACCAAACACCGAACTCGTCGCTAGACAAAAGCCACTACTGCGAGAGAAGAACCTAGCAGTGGGAATACAGGGAAGACCGTTAGGGCATGTACCCGTGCAGTAGCCAACAGGAAGTGATGCACAGAAAGCTTTAGCCTGGTTCTCAGTGCTTACGAGCGAATTTGTACATCCGAAATAACATCCTGTTATTGTCCTTTTTGCTGGCGCGATTGTGGTTCTGCAGGCTGGTGCTAAAGAACCAACAGGCGCAGGTGCTGGCGTAAGAAGACGCTCGATTCCCAGTCCAATTGCCGCACCAAGAGGAATGCCGATGAGTGCTGCTAAGCCGAGACCTGGAATTAAGCCAATCTTCCATTGGCTGGCTAAGGCCGCACGCTTTGCAACTTCTTCAACAACTACTGTCCAAGACGGCGCAGTTGCAAGACCGCATTCCGCCGTACAAAGTGATAGGAGGGCTGTAAAGTCAGTTCTAATATTAGCGCTCGCGTTTGCTAATGCCAACCCAACACACGCAACCACACAGGATAGACCAGTGCCTATTTGGGCAGGCACCACATCAGCGTGAAAAGTACTAGATGCAATTCTAATATGGTACTGCTGCCTCGACTTATAGAGTGAGGTATCGGCAGTAAATCCAGGTAAACTCATTTGTCTTTTCCTTGAAATTGTTTATTTTTAAACGATTAAAGTAGAGCAACAGTTTAGTTACCAAAATAAATGAAATAAGTTATTGTTTGGTTCAGTCAATATAGAGAGAATTTACTCTCTTACTGCTGTACAGACCATTATTAATTGGTTTTGTATATTAAACTGTTGCTAACACACCCAAAAAATTGGAGATCGTACTCGATCATTAGTGACTAACCTAGTCATAGCAATTGCAGTACTTGTAGCTAAGACAGTAGATATATATGAATGCAGCACCCGCGCTCTTAAATAATGATAGTTACGCCCACCTCTTTGAGAGGAGTATTAGTTGAATGTACTTCAGAGGAGTATTAGTTGAATGTACTTCAGTAGCAACGAACCACAAAATTAACACAGGCCCCGATATTCGACAAACTAAGGCAGCTTTGTAAAAGACTTGAGCATGACAAGCACGTTCTACAGTTCTTAGCTCGACCAGTGAAACTACACAACAGACAGTCGAACAAGAAACTTGGGATAAAAGATGTACTTAGAATTACGTTGGAATCTGAAACAAAATCTGACTTGAATTGTTGAGAAGCCGATAAGAGTGAAGAAGGTGTAGTAAAATTTGACTGTTGTTGTATTGCATGAGCCCTCAGCAAAGTATTCTTCGCGTTCAGTCGATATTGCTGCTTAGACTTATAGAGTGAGGTATCGGCGGTAAATCCAGGTAAACTCATTTGTCTTGCCTCCTTAAAATTGTTCAATTTCAATGATCGAAGTAGAGCAACAGTTTATTCACCAAAATAAGATAGAGCAGGTTATTGATTGGTTTAGTCAATATAGAGAAAATTTGCTCTTTTGCCGCTGTATAGCCTCTTTACTAGTTGATTTTGTCCATTAAACTGTTGCTAACACACCTAAAAAATTGGAAATCGTACTCAATCACCAATACCTAACCCGATTAATCCGACTAGCCCGATAGCCGCCGCCGCAGGGGCTGAAGCTGGAGCAGATGCTATAAGTGCTGCGCCCAAGCCAGCTAATGCAACCACGCCCACGACTTTAGCCAAGGTATCGACGGTTTCGCCTGTGATTAAGGGTTCACTTACGGGAGTAGGTGTGAATACTGGCGGTGGTAGTGGCGGTGGCGGTAAAGGCGATATACAAGCAAAATCAGCAACATACCTAATAACCTCGATAGGTGGAGAACCTACATCAAGAATTTGCCTCATAGTTCTTGGGTTTATGGGGATAGGGATAAATCTGCACCCAGGAGGACAACGTGAATCAGCGTTTAATGTTGCTAATATCTCAGCCTGTGTGAGCAAATTGGGGTTCATTACTGAAGTAGTAGAAGGAGCCCCAAAGGAAGCCCCGAAACCCCGAACATTTCCAGGACAAGCTTGAGCTGTGGTCACTATGTCAGTATTTACTGCTACGTTGGAACTTTTAGCTACATAAGACACCTGCGAGACATAAAGCGATCGCTCTGCCGTAAATCTAGGTAAACTCATTTGTGTTACCTCCTTAAAATTTTATAATTTCAACGATTGAAGTAAGGTGATAGTTTGGTTACTAAGAACGGCCACTCACCTGTTACATCAACACGAACAAAGAACTTCTCAGTGAAGTCAGTGTTGCGATTGGTGTAGGCGAAGATTACCTCAACAATCTTGCTAGTATTGCTGAGAGTGGAAGGAATAACTTCTATTCCAGTCAGGGCAAAGTCGCGGGCATATTCCTCAGCAGCCTTGGCGTAGATAGCAGGATAGCGAACCACCAAGTAGTTCAAGGCTCGGTGTTCGTCGGTTGCGCCAGCGTTGTCAGCCACCTGCATAATCCTCATCAACAGTTCCTCAGCTGCTGGTCTAAATTGCTCCTCAGGGATTTCTTCTGGTCGCGGAATAGAGTCGAGGAGCGAATCAATATCAAAGGAATAAAGCTGATCGATTACGATAATCGGAACCATCAACCCATTACACATTTCTGCTGGGGCGATTGGTCCACGAAAGCCAATCACAATATTGGTGTCTGTAAGATGCGGAGTAGGACGCAGAGCTTCTACTAATAACTCATAGTCTCCTGATTCTCGTGGAAGTAAGATGTATGTTTCTAGACCTTCAATACTTAGCACCCAACATGATTGACGAGCCAGATAGCGATTTTCTCGTTGGGACAAAATTTCATAAAGTGCCTGTCGGTCTGTAAGTCCAACAGTTTCTGCCCGACCAGTTGCTTGGGCAAATTCCTTTTCTACCGAGATGTTGGGAAAGCGACATTCTACCTTACCAATGGCGTAAACAAACGAAGGAACGCTAGCAACTGCTGAACTATCTTGAATATTGGCAGGATCTTGACAGCTACAACCATTGCCAGATTGGGGTAATACTGCCATTCCAGTATTACTCTGGAAGGATGGTGCGTCTATTGAGTCATCCATCTCAACTACTGGATTGACTGATTGTTCAATTTCAGTTTCCATTATTATTCTCCTTTTTTTAAGGGTTAACGATACCAGAGGCTGCTGGTTCACAGACCTCAGTAGGTGGATCTCCCAAACCTTTTGAACTGTAGATACCTCACCTCCTTGAAGAATGAACCTTTGCGAGAACTTGGTAGGCTGTCCAGGCATCCAACAAAGGCGGAACTACACTAGTCCGCCGTGCTCCATCTGCTTGAGTAACTGCGTACCTGATGTCAGTTATCGTCGCAGCAGGAAATTCCGATTGCAATAGGGCGATTGTTCCAGTCACAAACGGAGCTGCAACACTTGTTCCACTCAAAACCAAAGGTTTGTCGTTAGTTCCAAGACTGGTAATCTTGTCCCCTGGCGCGCTCAGACCTCGACTACCAATCGATCTTCCCAGGTTCGACTGACTTATTGGTTTACCTTGAAGATCGCAAGCAACTACTGGAATAACCCCAGGATGACGAGTGATGACAGAACTACCCAAAGTTCCGTGATTACCTGCTGCTGCAACTACAATCGCCCCTCGCTTGACTGCATAATCCAGAGCTGCTTTCAATTCATATTGACCACCAGATGATAGTTGTGCTAGGGCAATGCTCAAGTTCAGCAACTTCGCACCTGCTTCTAGGCATTGAATAATTGCTGCTGCGAGTTCTTCGGGAGTTGCATTTGGGATTTGTCCGTTCCCTGCTGTATTCTCAGCAAAAATAGGACGCACTAACAGATTACAGTTGGGGCAGATTGCTGGTGCTATAGAATTCTTCTTTCCGCACAAGATACCAGCTACAAATGTTCCATGGGTGCAAGCGATATCATTACTTTGAGTACACTGACTGTTAAGCTTTCCTGGAATAATCCGAATTTTTTCTCCTGTCAGGTCGGGATGGTTCTTGGCAACAGGTCCATCAATTAACCCGACTATAGTTCTCGCATTACCGCTGGTAATTTCCATCAACCCACGGAGATTGACTAAATCCAAAGGTTTCATAACCTTGACTCCAAGTCTTTTTAGATTTTGATGTCGGCTAGACTCTTGAAAGTTTTGCGATTTTCAAAGCTGGAGGGATGTAAGAGATAATTTTGTATGCTTAAGAAAAATGATTATGAAACAAGTGTTTCATAGTTTTTATGCTGTCAGATTTCAACACTCTACAAAGAACAGCTATTTGACACAGGGCATTACACTTATATTAAGCTGATTTGAGTCATGATTTAGTCACAATTAGCACTTATTTACATTTTTGAAATAATTAATTCACAACTTGTTGCCATGTGCCTTTGAAGCGTAGCGAAATAATACATAGCCCAAGCAAATAGTTTGCCTGGGCTTGATTTTTTATATGCTGACCGTTTTATAATGATTGGTCTGCGTTATTTATATCTTATAGTTTAAGCCAACTAACCAATTAACTACTGCGATCAAAATTACCTATCTAGGTGATTTGAACACGGTTTGAGAGTATCCAATGATCATGAATACGAATACCATTGCTCAAAAATAGCTGAATAAATATTTATACCAAGCTTTGACCTTTTCTCTTGATTCTTTTTCCAAATCTACCAAGACTCTTATTACCGTTGGGAATTAGCATAAGCAGGTTCTCAAGGCTCTTCCAAGTTTTTATTCGGTTAGATCGAACACCACAACGAACCGAGCAAAGCCAATAGCCTAAACTAATTGATTTTCTTGTCGCAGATAAGCCTCAATAAAAGGGTTGAGATTACCATCCATAACATCATTGACATCGGTTGTTTCAGTTTCTGTGCGTAAGTCTTTAACCATTTGATAGGGATGAAAAACATAGTTACGGATCTGATTTCCCCAGGCTGCTTCTACCATATCGCCACGAATTTCAGCAATTTCTTTCGCTCGTTGTTCTTCAGCAATAATTAGTAACTTAGCCTTCAATAACGCCAAAGCACGTTCCTTGTTTTGTAATTGAGAACGTTCTTCAGTACAGCGCACGGCTATTTTAGTTGGTAAATGAACGATTTGAACCGCGGTTTCTACCTTGTTGACATTTTGCCCTCCAGCACCCCCAGAACGAGAGGTTTTGATTTCCAGATCTTTATCAGGAATTTCAAGATTTAGCTCTTCATCCTCTAGGTTAGGCATGATTTCTACTCCCGCAAAACTAGTTTGCCGTTTTCCATTAGCGTTAAAGGGAGATATTCTAACTAAACGGTGCGTTCCTTTTTCGGCTTTCAAATAGCCATAAGCATAACGTCCGTCAATTTCTAAGGTAGCGGATTTAATTCCTGCTTCATCACCTGGAGAAGATTCAGTCAAATGAACCTTATAGCCTTCTTTTTCTGCCCAACGAGTGTACATTCGCAGCAGCATTTCCGCCCAATCTTGAGCATCTGTACCACCCGCACCAGCATTAATGGTCAAGACGGCTCCTTTGGTGTCGTAAGTGCCAGATAGAAGCTGTTGTAACTCCCAAAGTTCTAAATCTTTGGCTAATTGTTCGAGATTGGTTTGAGCTTCCGTTGCTAAAGCTGCATCCGATTCTAGTTCCAATAATTCAGCGATCGCCTTAGTATCTTCTAAAATGCTTTGCCAGTGCTGATACTGCTCTAAATTAGATTTGAGATCGTTTAATTCTTGCAGTACTTTTTGAGCTGTGTCTCGATTATCCCAAAATTCTGGCTGTGCTGCTCTTTGTTCGAGATCTTGTATCTTAGCAGTGATGGCAGGGGGGTCAAAGATATTCCTGAGTTTTACCCAGGCGTAAGGATGTGGTTTCGATCGTGCGTTTTAGTTCTGATACTTCCATGAAGGGAATTATTTAACCTAATTAATATCTACTATTATCTATATATTAGTATTTATATTTGTTTATTTTGACACGGGTAGGAAGTCTATTAATTAGTAACTGCTTCTATGTACTGACTCTCTAGTAAAAAAGCTCCCTGAGCCAAGCGAACACCCCAATAACCTCCAGGACGACGATCTGTTACTATCCCTTCTTCTCCTACAGTTAAAATATCGCTAGAGCGTAACATCGGCATTGGTTCTGCGGTTTTGATATAGGCAGGCAAGGCAACTATTTTAACGCGATCGCCTACTTGAAAATTTTTTGCGTCTTGATTCATAGAAAATAATTGTCAGCTGACCCTGATACATGGTTCATTATCGATTCTTAGACCACGACACAATTCAAAAAGTAGCAATTGTTAACCGAAGTTATTGACTATTAACGTCAGACATTTTGGAAGACTTTACTTTGGTCAAAATCTTTTCCTTGAGCTTTTCTAGTTCTTGCTTGAGAATTCCCTTAGACATTTTAATTTCGCCAACGCTTCTAGTTACCTGGCTTAGATTCGCCCACTGTTCGAGCATTTTGCAGTTGCGGGCGTTGATTGGCGAGCTAGCAATATGCTTACAATGCTGGGGTTCATTCAAAGCATAAAATAAAATGCGATATTTACCCTCGCTAGAGAGAGCGCGACAGATTTGCTGTCCTTTATGAGATTTTAGATCCAGGTAACAGGAAAGCCATTTTGGACCATGCTCTCGGTTGTAGAGTAAGGTAACCCAGAGCAACATGGGATGAGGATGATTTAAATATAAAAATTGATTGTAGCTGGTGCTAGATACTCTATTTTGAATTTTGTTTGGCTCTAGCATCACACAAAGAACAGGTATTTCTCCTAAGTAGGTATCGATCAATTGAGCAAAAACAATTTTACGTAACGGTTTGTTTTTGGGCCACGGAGTCTGTAAACAAATTTCTGTTACCGAAGTTTCGGCAGTTAAGGTTTTGTCATCAACTAAGTCTGAATCCAGGGTTGGAGCTTCAGAGCTGTTTGGCTGATGATGCTTGAGTGAATTGCGACTGCTCTGATTGAATCCTGGCTCAAATGTTTCTAGAATGTTAATAATTTCGCGCACGCTTTGCGGTCGCTCTTCTCGTTTCTTTGCCAGACAACGAAATACTAGATCTTGTAAACCTTGAGGCAAATTGAGTCTACTACTAAACGACTCTGGCTTGAAGTTATGGTGTGCCTGATACCAACCACCGAAAGAAGAATTTTGCGGTAGCAAAGGCATATCCATAGTTAGCATTTCGTACATCATGACACCTAGACTGTAGATGTCAGAGCGATTATCTAATTCTTGGCCCTCCATTTGTTCGGGAGAGCAATATGCCAAAGTTCCCATAAAAGATTGAGTTTGATTGGCATTAGCTTGGACTAGTTTGGCAATACCAAAGTCGAGTATTTTGGCGACTTCTCCTAAAGTAGGGTCTTGGATAACAATTATGTTACTGGGTTTGATATCTCGATGGATAATGCGACACAACTCGCCATTAAAGTAAATTCCCTGATGAGCTGATTCTAAGCCAAAACAAACGTGACGAGTTAGGGTAAGGAATCTTGCCAAAGGTAAAGGTTGGTAGCAAATTGTCTCATTAATGCTTTCTCCAGAGAGAAATTCCATAACGTAGAAAGGAATGTTGGTTTCATCTACACCATAATCTTTGACTCTAACAACGTGAATGCTTTTTTCGCCTAGAAGAGCGGAAATTGTTGCCTCCCGTTCAAAGCGATCGCGCATATTATCGTTGAGTAGAGCCTGAGATAAAAATTTGATAGCTACAGTCACACCGCCCAGTACGGTGTCTTTGGCTCGATAGACTCTACCCATAGCACCTTCGCCAACTAAATCACATAGCTGGTAGCGGTTGGCAAGTAAACGACCATGGTTGGAATCTTTATTCATACTTCTAGATAGGAAGCTAAGGAGTGAAAAACAATTTTTTTAGGGGTTTTAACGTTTGAGCGTCGCTTCAATCGTGCTTTTTAGACTGTGACCATCTAAAATACTGCTGGTTAAATGGTATGTATTTCGATCTAGACAATAAAAAGTATCTAGTCCTTTTTGTTTGGTATTAGTTTCCATAAGCCAGTAGTATTGAATGATAGTCTGAAATCCAAGTCTCCCCTCTCCCTCAATATTCCCCAAAAGATTGTGTTGAGCAACATAAGTATAGTATTTTTCTTCAAAATCGAAGTTGCCATGGCATTGGTAGGCTATTGGGGTGATTGCTTTGTCGTTACAAACTAGCCTGGTAGTCATTTCAAACCAGTTTTCTCGTTTCCAGACAATTTCGATTTTTCCCTGAAGCGGAATAGGCACAGAATTTGATTTAAGCCAGTGACCATCTACATTCCAATCGCCCGATTCGACTAAAAAACTATGATCCACAAACCATTCCTCATAATTTCAATCTGATTATCAAAGCTATTTGGCATACATTTAGACCGCTCCATAAGGTAAATGAACATCTCCTAGTAAAACTGGTTGGCTTGCCCCCGTAACCTGGGGTAAATTGCCAGGAATAGAATTAACTCGCCAATATGCCAAGACAGCAAAGGCGATCGCCTCTTTGAAATTGCCATCGATTCCTGCTTCATCTGTGGTATTGACATGTGCCGATGTTAACTCAGCTTGCAGGCGTTGTCTCAGATATAAATTTCTGCTGCCACCACCACAAAGCAAGACTTCATCGGGCATTTGTGGTAGAAATTGTCGGTAACTCTGAACGATCGAGGCTACAGTCAACTCTGTTAGGGTAGCCAGGCGATCGCTATCTTTGAGTCGCGCCCGATCCATATCTTGCCAACAGCGTTCTAGATAATCTTGGCTAAATAGTTCTCTTCCCGTAGACTTGGGTGGAGACTGTTGAAAGAAATCTTGTTTTAGCCATTGGGACACTAATTGAAGATCTGGTGTTCCTTGGGCTGCCCATTGACCATTACAATCGTAAGTTTTTGTGCCGTTACTGAGACGGCTTACAGCCATATCTAATAGGACATTACCAGGTCCAGTATCCCAACCACATTGCTTTTTGCTGTTTGATGCTGTAGTTGGAGGAAAATATGCCACATTACCAATACCGCCAATATTTTGAATTGCTCTAGATTTAGTAGGGTGAGACAGTAAATAGGCATCTATCTTGGATACTAATGGCGCACCTTCTCCTCCCGCTGCAATATCTACTGCTCGAAAATTCGAGATCGTTTTAATACCCGTAAGATGAGCGATCGCTTCTCCTCTACCAAGTTGTAGACTATAGCCCAAGCCCAAGTCAGTTTCTGTTGATGGTGGGCGGTGATATACAGTCTGACCGTGAGAACCAATTAATTCGGCTGTTGCTTGAGATTGAATTTTGTTTGCTGCTGCTGCAAACTGAGTGGCGATCGCATCATCTAAAGCAGCTAATTCAGCAATAGTTAATGCTCGACCGTCACAGACAGCTAGTATTTTTGTTCTGAGTTCTTCGGGATAGGCAAAAGTTTTTCCGTTTAATAGCTTGACTCGAAGATCTTGTTCTTTGCCACTAACTTCAATCAAGGCAGCATCAATACCATCAACGGAAGTTCCACTCATCAAACCGATAACTATCATGGTTGTTAATTATTAAATTTCGACTATCAGCCTATTCTTAACAGCCAGGTAATGTCGAGACTGTTGACGGCTTTAATTTTCTGTAGTCAATATACAAAACCGAACGACTCTATTCAGCTAAAAAGCGATCGCACTCTAAATACAGGCGATCGCTTTTTGATATCAAAAATTATAGGGAGTTATAGCAACTGGTAAGTCCTAGTCCCAACTAATCATTTAGACTATTGGTTCTGTCTAGCAACATTTTAGTTTCCGATGCTCCTGCTTGCTGCAATTTTCTGGTCATTTGGAAACCAATTACAGCAACCCCTAACCACTGTCCTAGCATAGTTAATAATACAGCAGATGTAGTAGCGTATTTGGTAGCAATAGTGGGAATAAAGCTAAATAACCAAGCTTGAGGCAGATTTTGAGGATAAATATCGGCAATGCCCAAGCACAAAGGCGGAATAATTAGCATTGATGCCACGGTGATGATCGACAAAGCCGATCGCTTGCGAGTTTTCATAGTCAAGATCAGTTGGGCAGCTATGGCACAAAGTATTATACTGCCAGCACCGAGGATAAACCCTAAGAGTGTGTAGTGACGATCTCGGTCTAAGTGTAACAGGATTGAAGGAGTGATATAGGCAATGGCGATGGCTAGATTTATCGCTACTGCTACTGTAGACGGGCTATTTTCGCCAAATACCAATTCCTTCCACAGCACGTTACCTTCTCGGCTTGTTTGGTGGCGATAGCGCGCCCAATCGTGTAATGCCTGACGATGGGGACTCAAAGCAGCAATTAATCCCAGTCCGAATATACCCAAACAAAACTGTAGCAGAATAAAGTTATCTGTTAATCGATAGCTGCTGGTATTTTGTAGGGTAAAGCCAAGAGCGATCGCCACAATCCAGCCTGTGATCCAATAACTTTGACTCTTGCCGATTAAAGTATGTTGGGGATTGTGAAAACGACGTTTTAAAACCGACCAACACCAGTAGATCCACAAACTCAGGTTAAACAAAACAAAGCCAATGCCCCAGCTGGCTTTAGTCCACCAAGCCTGCCCATAAAACACCAATTCCCCCAAATTTCCTACAGGTAAAAAATCAACTTGATGTTGGGGTAAATAGGTAGCGTCGATTAAATAAGATAAAACGATACTGGGATTAAATAGCAGCAGCCAGTCCCAAAGAGTATTGCTAATCAATCTGGGATGATGAAATAAGGCAGTAGTCAGGGAAAACAAAAATAATCCCATTGCCCCACTAGCTAACCAAGGTTTGAAGCTAGAGCCAAAATTCATCAAACTCCAGAGTAAAGCCAAGCTATAGAAAAAAGCGCAGCTAGCAACTATCACACCATAAAAGCTAAGAATCAAAGTTAGGGGAATACGTGCGCCCAACCCTGCCGTAAAATGTAGTGGTAAGAACAATAACATTGCTACGTAAAGCAAGATCGGTACACCCAAAATTTTCCCCAGTAAAATACTGCCAGCAGATTGAGGAGTTAGGCGAATAAAATTAAGCGTACCTCGGCTTTCTTCCTTAACCGTATCGGCAACCAACATATACGTGCCGACTATCAGTAGGGCAAAAATACTAATAATACTTAGAGCAATAAATAAATCTAGCCATAATAGCTGCCAATTAATCACCCAGTTATCAAACATATCCTTGGTATATGTCCAGCGATCGCCGTAGCCACTGCCAAAACCATAACGACCTGATTGTATTGACTGGAAATAGCCATTTTTTGTTTCTGGAGCTGGTAGTTCGCCTAATAGGGAAATTACAACTACAAATTGAACAAGCGTAGAAATTGCTGCTGCAATAACTACATTTCGGGTTTTGAGTTTGCCTTTGATTTCTCGAAATAACTGGGGATTCCAGTCTAAGAATCTTTCCCACAACGAAATAGAGTTGTGAAGTTGAATATTTTTCATGATTCTACTTGGTTTAACCTGATGGTGATTTGCTATGGTAGCCGAATTGAGCTTAAGAAGTCTGCTGGTGTCCTAGTTTGAGAAATATAGTTTCGAGATCTTCTTGGCTATAGTGAAACTCTGTCAGAGGAATATCGGCAAGAATGAGCGATCGCAACAACTCAGCGCGGTTAGTTTCTCCTCCCGTAAAATTGACTTTAAGACTATTGCTCTGGGGGATTGTTTCCCAGGTTTCTACACAAGAGTTTTGGCTGAGTTTTTGTTGCAACACCTCCATCTTACCCAATGTGCTGAGGATAATCTGTTGACGGGACAACCGCCGATATAATTCTTTTAAAGAAGCACTTTCGACTAAAAACCCCAGTTCCATTATCCCTACAGAAGTACAGAGTTCCGCCAGATCGCTGAGAACGTGGGAAGAAATTAAAATTGTCATTCCCGCCTCTTGCAAAATTTTAATAATCTGCCGAAACTGCTGGCGTGCTAAAGGATCTAGACCCGACACGGGTTCATCCAGAAGTAACAATATGGGTTCGTGGATAATAGTTCTTGCCAGACTCAGCCGTTGTTTCATCCCCCGCGACAGGGTAGAGATAATGCTTTTACGCTTAGACTCTAGCTGTACTAACTCTAATACTTCCAACAGACGACGATGGCGAGCGGGTTGTGGCAAATGATATAGACGGGCAAAATAATCCAAATAATCCCAAACGGTTAGATCGTCATAAAGGGGAAAATCATCGGGTAGATAGCCAATCCGCTTTTTTAGCAGGGGATTAGAATCATCTCGCAACAAGCGATCGCCGTTGAGATATATCTCGCCTTTGGTCGGTTCTTCTGCTGCTGCTAGCATTCTAATTAAAGTAGTTTTGCCTGCCCCATTAGGACCAATTAGTCCATATACCTCGCCCTGTTTGATTCGTAGGTCAATATCATTTACTGCCATATGTCCTTCAAATCTTTTGGTCAAGCCGTAGGTGGCAATGGCTAATTCTTGAGTCATAAGCAGTTATTCACCAGCAATCAATCGATAATTTCAAATTTAATATTTTGTTTAGTTAAAAAATTGTAGGTAAAATGATCGGTCACATTGGTATCGCTAAGTTCTAGATTGTAAAAATCTATTTCTGGCTCGTCGAAATATGGTCCTGCGTGCCAAGTGCCTACCTCTAGTTTAATAAAGCAATTTCCTGGAATACGAAACGCTCTGAGGCGATCTAGATCTGGTTCGGGAGTTGCCGAAGCAGGACACACCGCCATTAGCCATTCCTTTCCATTTAATGAACCCAAGCATTGAGTACACAAGTTATGACGAGTAATTTTATGAAAAGTTCTTCCTCTTTGAGATAAACGCATGATGTAAAATCGAGGAATTCCATGGTGCAGCTTTAGCACCGCATCATTTTCGTCAAAAGTTTTGCCGTCAGGTGAGGGGACGATTAACTGACCATAGGGTTTAAAGTTGGACTCAGTTATGGGGATGGCAGCTATTTGTTTGACAGAAAGCAACTGTGGCATCACGTTTTAATTTGACTTGTTGTTTAATAACTTAACGCATTGAATTATTGGTTAGAGTGGACTGGTTTGATATTGTCCCCTAAAGGACTAGCTTCGCGTCCTTTAGGATACCGCTTCGCATATCGCACTGATGAATACAGCGGTGCGACACCGCGTCGTCTCACGGCGCAAGGGAACGCGCACCGAGAACACAGATGGGGTTATGGGTAGGTGTTGAGAGTTAGGTGGTTAAAAGGTGTCGATCGCCTTTGGGCAGGCAAAATTAAATTGAATTGCTAATTTACCCTAGAGATCAGGCTATCTTAAAATAACAAATAGATTTACCGATGAGTTGAGTTATGTTTGGAAAGTCGCCTCGCGAACCACAAAAGCCTACTATGTCAGATTTACAGAATATTAAACTTTCACCACCACCTACCACAAATAATTTAACCTCACCTCAAAATACTGTTTTACCTACAGAGGAAGTTGTTGAAGATCAGGAACTTGTCTCTACAGTAGAAAAAATTAGTCGGATTGTCTCGCCCTATTTTATCGCGATCGTCGGTTTGGCTTTATACGAAGACAATTTTTTAATCGGTACGATTTTGATTGTGGTGGGAATACTCTCTTTGCTCAAAGTTTCTACTAAAGATGTAGCTAACTTTTTGGAATGGCTCAAAAACTTTTTGGGTTTGAAGTAATTGGGCAAAAAAATACTGGGGTTGTATCTACCCCAGATATTACAGCTAGATTAAAATAGTTATCGCTTATCCTTGCCAAGCTTCTTGTAGCCTAGTCCACACCGTTGCTACAGTTTGCTTAACCTCGTTTTGGAAACTCCATCTCTGAAAAGCTCGTTCGTATTCCTCGCCTCTAGATTGATATGCCTTCCAGCCATGCAACACTACACCCAAACCCCAAAATAGCAAAACATATAATGACCAAGTAATAGCACCAGCAGCCACAAAGTTTAGAGAAACCAAGAAAGTATTGACGATCGCGTACTTGGTAAGTTTGTTCTTAAATCTTTCACGACGATAGAGATTGAAAGCATGACGCTGGCGGTTGATTACTTTTTGTTCCAGCCATTCTTGCTCGGCAGTTTGAATCGTAGCACGGTCGATATCTAGCTCTGAGGCAATTTCCCACAGTTGCTGTCGGCTCAATTCCTCTTCAGTATCATGACGAGCGATCGCTAAGTGTAAAATTTGCTGAATATCTTCTTGACTATAAGAGTCGGGATATTGGGGAGTTGTGTCTGGCATATCATTTTGGCATCTCTCTATTATTTATTATGCACAAGATATTCCAAGTTGTTACCGTAATTTTTAGGACGGTTTTTACTCTACGATCGGGGGATGAATTGTAGTTTACGCTTCGTTACAATTTTAATATTAATAACTTAATAACAAGCAAGTATTATAGATTCCCTGTTAACAGTAGGTGAATATTATTACGTAATTCTTAGATAGGAGTATGCCATGAACGGCAACATTCGCATCGGTAATTTATTTGGTATACCTTTTTTGATTAACCCGTCGTGGTTCTTTGTCTTAGGTTTAGTCACCTGGAGTTATGGCTCGGATTTGGCAAGATTTCCAGGCTTTGCAGGAACAACCCCTTGGATCTTGGGTTTTATTACTGCTTTGCTTTTATTTGCTTCAGTATTAGCTCATGAACTCGGACATAGCTTTGTAGCGATTTCTCAGGGAATTCCAGTCAAATCAATTACTTTATTTATCTTCGGGGGGTTGGCTACCCTAGAAAAAGAATCGGAAACTCCCCTACAGGCATTTTTGGTAGCGATCGCTGGACCTTTGGTAAGTATTTTGCTTTTTGGAGTTTTCTTCTTAATTGACAATACTTTTGCTCTCAATCTGCCTTTAAAAGCAATCATTTCTCCCATAGCATATATCAACTTAGTCTTAGCAGTATTCAACATGATTCCTGGGTTGCCTCTAGATGGTGGCAACGTCCTCAAATCTATCGTGTGGAAAATTACTGGCAATCCTAATAAGGGCGTGATCTTTGCTGGTAGAGTTGGTCAAATCATCGGTTGGATCGCCATTTCTTTGGGAATCTTATCGGTACTCGGTATTAGTCGGGTAGGTAGCATTTGGACCTTATTAATCGGTACGTTCTTATTACAGAATGCGGGTTTTGCTGCCCAATCTGCAACAGTACAGGATAAATTGAGCCAGTACACTGCTAGAGATGCTGTAATTGCTGATAGTCCGATCGTCAACAACAATATTACGGTTAGAGAGTTTGTCAATAACCACGTAATTGGTAAAGAGCGTTGGAAAAAGTTTTTGGTAGTAGATGAAGCACAGCAGCTTGTAGGTGCGATTACTATCGATAGTTTGAAACAAATTCCTACCTCAGAATGGAATGAAGTTTATCTTAATGAACTGGTTCAACCCGTACCCGAAGCAGATACTATTCCTGCCGATACTTCATTATTAGAAGCAGCCAAAACATTTGAAACCAAAGAAGCTCGCGAATTAGTAGTAGTTGAAGCAGCAAAAGTACTGGGATTATTAGAAAAATCCTCCATTATCAACTTGATGTCCCAGGAAGAGGCAGCTAAAAGTAAGGCTGTGGTCAAATCTACCAAGGATGATGACAAGGTAATAGTCAACTAAAAGCTTTGCTGCTAAGGGCTATAAGCCATTAGGAATCTTAGTTGCTCGAATTGTAGGTCAAACCGCTATATAGTAGGTTAGGTGGGTCTATAGTTCACAGTGATATGCAAGCTTATTCCTTAATTGCACCAGCAAAAATTAATCTTTATCTGGAAATAATTGGCGATCGCCCTGACGGATTCCATGAACTAGTCATGATTCTGCAAAGCTTAGAATTAGCAGATCGCCTAGATATTCAACAGGGTGATAACCAAAACATCCAGCTCTACTGCGATCATCCCCAAGTTCCCACGGACGAAACCAACTTGGCTTATCGTGCTGCTAGGTTGATGTGCGATACTTTCCCAGAGGTATACGCTAACTATGGTGGTGTCAAGATTAGAATTCAGAAAAATATTCCTGTAGCTGCGGGTTTAGCAGGAGGTTCGGGCAATGCTGCTGCGGTCTTGGTAGGAATCGATCTGATTTGGCAGTTGGGGTTAACTCGACCCGAATTAGAGGACTTGGCAGCCAAATTGGGTTCGGATATTCCCTTCTGTATTTCTGGAGGGACGGCGATCGCTACAGGAAGAGGAGAAAAACTAGACCAACTGCCACCACTAGATAATATTTGGGTGGTTTTAGCTAAATATAAAAATCTTAGTATTTCTACTCCTTGGGCATATAAAGCCTATCGCCAGCAATATGGCGATTCTTATTCTAATCAGGCAGGAATTAAATCTCGTACTGCCAAAGTACACTCTAATCCTCTGGTTAAGGCAGTTACCCATAAAGATAGCCAAGAAATTGGTAAACTAATACACAACGATCTGGAGAAAGTAGTTTTGCCCCTTTATCCCCAGGTAGCAGAATTAAAATCGGCTTTTGCCGAAGGAGACGTATTGGGAACTATGATGTCTGGATCGGGACCTACGGTATTTGCTCTGTGTGAGTCTCAAGAACAGGCGATCGCCCTCGAACGGCAAGTCAGAACTAAAATTGGCGATCCTCAGCTAGAATTTTGGGTCACCAAACTTTCAAGCAACGGTATTCAGATCGAACCATAATTCACAATGACAATTTACCACGACGATTTAATCGATCGAATGCCATGCCATAATATCGGCAAACAAGTTTTGATAACCAGTTACGTTGGGGTGTAAACCATCTTCACCCAACTGAGCATCAATCCAACTTGTCCCTCTCGAAAGCCAGAGATCGAAGATATCGAGATAGGGAATATTTCTTTGTTGGCAAGCCTGCAAAGTTGCCTCCTTATAGCGGTATTGATCCAAATGGTTGTAGTAAAGACAGTTCATAAAAGGCATTTTGGTTTCACTTACTGGAGTCATCCCCACAAACAGTACGGGACAGAGGTTTTGAGCGACATCGAGTAAATGATCGATTTGCTGGCGAAAATTATTCAAATCTGTAAATAACTTCCCCGTTGACTTCCCTATCCGAGCAGAATCATTAACTCCCACTGAGAGCAAGATCAGATCGGGGACGCGATTGCGTAATTCTCCACGGCAGTTGAATTCCTGTTCTAATCTTAAAATAACTTGCTTGGTGCGATCGCCTCTTACTCCCAGGTTGTATAATACGTGACCCGCCCCCTGGGGAGACATCCAGTTACGACGTAGCCTTTCAACCCAACCTCCGCCAACGAAATCTCCATAGCCGTAAATTAAGCTATCCCCCAAAGCAATAACTTTTAGTGGCTGCTTCCGCTCTAGCTTTTCCTGTAAAATCCTATGATTGTTGGCAGTAAAGCTGGAGTTGGCAGTAAGAAGAGTTTGCATAGAAAGTAATATAAAAATATCGTGAAGCAATATTTACATTTATTAATAATAATACACAATCGGCAGACCGATTTGAAAATTAGAGTATAGCCGATCCCCAGAGCCAGTGCGGATTTGTTGTAGATGTTTTCAACTACATTTAACAAAATTTATCGATTTTTGAACTGCTATTTGCGATTAAAACCAGTCCACCAATCCAAAATCCGATTCCATCCCCACCAGCAATCGCGATCGCCGTTAGCTTGTTGACAGCTAAGCTCGCTTAGATAACCTACGTGTCCCCCAGCCTCAGTTAAAACCAAATCTATTGCCTCATTGTGGCGACAAACCTGTTCTAGATCGGGGATGATACTTGGTGCAAACATGGGATCGTCTGCTGCATAGAGGATTAGAGTCGGCTTATTAATTTTGGGCAAAATTCCCAGGGGACTACTGGCGGTAAAGTATTCCTCGACCGAAGTAAAACCCAACCGCGGAATTACCAGTTCGCGATCGAATCCCCAGATAGTATTAGCTCGTTCGATTGCTGCTGGGTCAATTTTTTCAGGATGATAAGAATGAAGTTTTAGAGCCAATTTATTTAGCTCTCTGGCGATCGCCTTTTCGATATATTTTCCCGTAGGATGCTCCATCAAATAGGGCAACGAGCGATTAGAATCTAAGTTGGGACAAATTACCGCTCCCCCCGCCACATCCTGAGAGCTTAATCCGTTTGGGTTGAGAAATTGGGAGTAATAAACACCCCACAAAGCCAGCTGCCCTCCCAAGGAATAACCCGTAAACCAAAACGGTGCGGGACAGCCCAGAGCTTTACTTTCCATAGCAATACTGACAAAGTCTTTGCCTTCATTGATGCCGTCAGAGGTAAGTACGGAAGATAGCTTTGCCGAGTCACCATGAGCGCGCCAGTCAAATAGCACTACAGCATAATTTTGAGCATAAGCTTTCCTGCCCAAAATTTGTAAAAACCATTGATTTTCCAAACTCCCCGTAATGCCGTAAGTACCTATAATTGTCCCTCGCGGGTTTGGCGGAATTGCCATCCAACCAGACAAAGGAACTTCTCCTTTAGTGAAGACTACTTTTTGATATTTAGGCTCGGCTTCGGTAATGGTGTCTGTCCAAGTTTGGCTAGAGCGAAGTGCTACATAGATAGTCATCAATAGACCATTATCTAAAAACCAAGGGGGGGAAAATGAGCTATTCATTCAAGATTGCTGTTGAAGGTACAAAATTACTGATAATACTGCTCAAGGTCGATCGCGGTAGAGCAAGCAGTACAGAATTATCGTACTGATATTGGCAATAATTCTGCAACGCTAGGTGAGAGATAGATAGATACACTACTAAAAAATATCAAGCTAAAAACAAGTAACAGTATATATTCTGTCTTCGTGGTCGATGGCTCATCTCGATAAACAAGAAATTACGGATGAATATAGCGAAGATGTTATGTTTTTTGTTTTATTTGGGAACAATAACGGTGTAAACCCTGAAATATTCAGTTTTATTTACCCATGAACTTAATCAGAGTTTTTACCATTGCCAACAACGGCTTTCAAGAAGTCATTCGCGATCGCATCCTCTATTTTATTGGCTTCTTCTCTCTCCTCTTGATTTTGGCTCAAAGAATTATCCCTGAAATTGCTGCGGGGACTCATGAGAAGATTCTCTTGGATTTTGGTATTGGGGCGATCGCTATTCTTAGCGTGATTGTGGCGATTTTTGTCGGAACTGCATTAATCAACAAAGAAATAGAAAAACGTACCCTGTTAATGCTCATTCCCAAGCCAATCAGTCGCGCCGAACTCATATTGGGCAAGCATCTGGGGCTTACCGCCGTGTTGGGAGTAACTATCGCTATTATGATGACGATTTATTTGGTCACCCTCAGCCTTTCTGAGATTAGCTATCCTACGGGGGCGTTGATTACTGCGGGGGTTTATCTATTGATAGAATTGGCTTTGATCGTAGCGGTGGCAATTCTATTCGGTGTATTTACCAGTTCAATTCTAGCTACCCTACTGAGTTTTGGAGTCTATTTAATGGGACACTTTAGTGAAGATCTAGTGGAGTTAGGGAAACTCAGCGAAAATGCCAGTATTGAGAGTTTGACCACCAGCCTTTATTTGGTGTTACCCAATCTCTCTCGATTGGACTTAAAAAATGAAGCGGTTTATGGTCTATTGCCTACTTCGTCTGAGCTGATAAGTCATGCTTTATATGGTGTACTTTATACAGCTTTGTTGTTAATCATCTCAATGATGATTTTTGCTCAAAAAGAATTTTAAGCATTATTGCCTAAAATAGCATACGCTTTTATACTGAATAGCATCTATTACTTTATTTTTGGCAACTATATTTGCAATAATGAAATTTATCATACTGTAATATTCAATTTGTCTAAAATCAAGCAGCAAAAATGGCTTTTTATCGCTGTAAAACTTAGTAAGTCAGCACTCATTTTTTGATCTTAAGAGCCAAAAGCGCAGCTAAAGATTGCCAGAAACTAAGTATAGCTCAAAAGCGATGTCAAACTCGAAACACATCAATCTAACTAATATTACGTTAAATTCTTAAATTAAGTATTTATTACTATGCTAGATTCTGAGTCGATTTCACAGCTATCGCAGATTGTATCGGTTCCCTTTGATGGGACTACGCCTGTGAATGAACGAGGTTCAGAAAACTTGGCAGCAACTTCAAAATACAACTCACCTCAAGCCTGGCGTAACCATAGATCCAAAGTGATGGCACTGGGAAAAGTAAACCTGCTGATAGTTGCCGATCGAACAACGGACATCGAAGCGATCGCTGCTTCTTTAGATACAGTCGAGATCGATTATACCTACGACCTGGTTATTGAGGAACGGTTAGCAGAATTACCTCAGGGAAAATATGGCGCAATTCTATATAATTATGCACCATCTGGCGAGCATACAATAAACTCCCTGATCGAAAAACTTCAATATTGGTATCATCTCTATCCCCATGCTCCCTTAATTTTAGTTACAGAACCTTTGGGTGATGAACAAGCAGTCAAGCTGATTCAGTCTGGGATTAGTAGCTATGTACTAAAGCATAAACTCCATCGTTTACCCAAGATCTTGGCAGAAACTTTATTTAATTTTGCCAGTCATCAGGCGATCGCTACCCAACAAGAAGAATTGATTAAGCAACAGCAGCAAAAGATCCAGCAGCTAGAAGCTCAAAAGCAAAGTTGGCAAGAGGGGGAACAGGCACAACAAGAACATATTTCCCACCTGGTTCATGAGTTACGCAACCCAATTTCCGCCATTATTGGTTTTGCAGGGATGCTCAAAGAGCAATATTACGGCTCGCTTAATCCCAAACAGATGCAATATGCTAGCTTGCTCCATAGTTCGGGAGAACATTTGTTGGCTTTAGTCAAAAACTATTTGGAGATCGCTAAGATAGATGCTAATAAACAGTCATTAGACTTAGAACGAATAGCCGTAGTAGAAATTTGTCAGGCAGCTATTTACATAGTTACCAATAGAGCTGAGAAGAAAGGATTAGAATTAAACTATGAATTAGAAGGCAATATCGATTTTTGTACTGCCGACTCTCTACGCATTAAGCAAATTTTGATCAATCTACTCAGCAATGCGATCAAATTTACTAATCAAGGCTCGGTAACTTTGCAGGTAACGCTTAGAGATGGTCAACTTTATTTTGCCGTGACAGATACGGGAGTGGGTATTTCTGAGGAAAACATTGCCAAACTATTTAAGCCCTTTCCCCAAATTTCCAATCATCATGACAGTACTGGTTTGGGATTAACCTTATCAAAAAAACTTGCTCAACTTCATGGTGGAGATATAACTATAACTTCGGAATTAGGCAAGGGTAGTTGTTTCACGCTGCGTATACCTCAGCATCAGGATGCATCAGGATGTAAACGGTAGTAAGTAATCTAGATACAGATAACGTCTATTTATAACTACGTTGAGTCAGTTCAACGCTATCAAATTCTAGCTGTTCTTTATGCAGCACGGGAGTTTGTTCGTCCCCCTGATATTGCCACGCAGCGACATAGGAATAATGTTCGTCATCTCGTTGGGCTTCTCCTTCTGGGGTTTGGCATTCTTCGCGGAAGTGTGCGCCACAGGATTCCTGGCGATCTAAAGCGTCTCGCGCCATTAGTTCCCCAAGTTCTAAAAAGTCAGCAACCCTACCAGCAAATTCTAGGTACTTGTTAAAAGTATGCTTGTCTCCAGGTATCGCGACATTTTCCCAGTATTCCTGTCTTAATTCCCCGATCTGGGCGATCGCCTGTTCTAATCCAGCCCGATTACGAGACATTCCCACCCGATCCCAAAGAATTTTACCCAGCTGACGGTGAAACTCGCTGACAGTTTTATTTCCTTTAATGTTCAGCAGTTTGTTTATTTTGGTGTTTACCGTGGCTTCGGCTTCCTCAAAAGCAGGATTATTTGTTTCTACAGGAGGTAAATCGGTAGTAGCGATATAGTTACCTAAGGTGTAGGGAATTACAAAATAACCATCCGCCAAACCCTGCATCAAAGCACTTGCACCCAAACGATTTGCCCCATGATCGGAGAAATTTGCCTCTCCCAAAACATGCAAGCCAGGAATAGTACTCATCAGGTTATAGTCTACCCACAAGCCACCCATAATATAGTGGACGGCAGGATAGATCCGCATCGGTACTTCGTAGGGATTTTCCCCCGTAATGCGTTGGTACATTTCAAAGAGATTGCCATAGCGTTCCTCGATTAGTTCTGTCCCCGATTTGGCGATCGCATCTCGAAAGTCTAAATAAACCGCCAGTCCAGTTTCTCCCACGCCTCTCCCTTCATCGGTGACTTGTTTGGCGTTGCGGGAAGCCACATCACGGGGGACGAGATTACCAAAGCGGGGATATCTAGTTTCTAAATAATAATCTCTTTCTGCTTCGGGAATCTGATTGGGATGACGTTGATCTCCAGGCTGTTTTGGCACCCATACCCGCCCATCGTTCCGCAACCCTTCACTCATTAGGGTAAGCTTGGACTGATGCGAACCTGATACGGGAATACAGGTAGGATGAATCTGAGCATAGCAAGGATTGGCAAATAATGCTCCACGCTTATAACATCGCCAAGCAGCAGTCGCGTTGGAGTTACGGGCGTTGGTAGAAAGATAAAAAACGTTGCTATAGCCTCCAGTACAAAGCAGTACCGCATCCCCTGCGTAGCGTTCGATTTCTCCCGTAATCAAATTGCGAATGATAATGCCTCTGGCTTTACCATCGACTAACACCAAATCCAGCATTTCTCGACGGGAAAACATCTGTATCTTGCCTGCTGCTATCTGACGCGACATAGCACTATAAGCCCCTAGCAATAGCTGTTGTCCTGTTTGTCCCTTGGCATAAAAGGTGCGGGATACCTGCGCCCCTCCAAAGGAACGGTTAGCTAACAAACCGCCATATTCTCTCGCAAAAGGTACACCCTGCGCCACGCACTGATCGATAATCTGATTACTAATTTGTGCTAAACGGTGTACGTTGGCTTCCCTAGAACGATAGTCACCACCCTTGATGGTGTCATAAAACAATCGCCAAACCGTATCCCCATCGTTGGGATAGTTCTTCGCCCCATTGATGCCTCCTTGGGCTGCAATACTGTGGGCGCGACGGGGAGAATCTTGAATACAAAAACTTTTGACGTTATAGCCCAACTCTGCCAAGGTAGCAGCAGCCGATGCGCCAGCCAAACCCGTACCGACAACTAAGATAGTATGCTTTTTCTTGTTAGCAGGACTAACCAGCTGGCAATGGTCTTGATAGTAGTCCCATTTGTCTTGTAGTCTACCAGAGGGGATTTTAGGATCGAGCATCATTAAAAGGATCAGGGCGAAACAATAAGAACAAAAGTTTTGTTGAGGCTTTATAAAATATCTTAGTTTACCTAAAAAGTTTAGTCATCAATATTGGTAGCGTTAGTCTTAAAAGTGTATCTAGCGATCGCCATATAATAAGTAGGTGGGGGTGATTAAATAGAAGATAATTAGTTAGCTTGGGGAGATAGGGAGTCCTAAAGGATACCGCGACGCGAAGCTAGTCCTTTAGGGCTTCGCATAATAGGAAGATAGGGAGATAGGGCGGAAACGCGTCGTCTCACGGCGCATGTTCCACGCCCGCTAGGGAAGAAATAAGATGTTTGGGTGTTATAAATTATTGTGCCTACCTACTTAGCTGGAGAAATTAAGTGATGTAGCACTAGAAATACTGCGGTTCGGTATTTATCTTGTTTGACAAGCAAAGTCGCTGGGGAAATGGGAGGCTTTAAACTCAGAATGGCGATAATCAGATAAAATTAAGTCTTATGGTTGTTGCTGCCTATCTACTTAAACTGTTTGTTAGTTAAATTAGCAGACAAGCTGTAAGGTTTTTTCTCCCTGCATCAATCTCAATAAGCAAATTAAATGCTCGAAAGTTTAATGCGCTTTGCTCAGTCAAAAAATGTTGTTATCAAAATTTTTCAAGTTATAGCAATTTCTGCTTGTTTGGCTTTGTCGTTCTGTAAACCATTGCAGGCTGTGCCATCAGAATCTAGTTATTTAACAGTAGAAATACTTCAAGAACGAGGGCAAAATTTGATTCAGCAAGATGGCAAAGATACTATTAACCTAACTAACTATATTATCGATCTTTCTAATCCAAGTAGTGAACTTAGCCAGCAGCTATATCGAGAAATTAATAACATTGTAAGCCGTGCCAGTAATCCTATCAAAATAGACTTTAGCGACGCAATTATTCAGGGTGATTTTCGACTCAATCAACTGGGTATTTTTACAACTATTGGTGAAGGCGCGTTATTTTCATTATTTACTCCATCAGAACAAAAGCTGATCGAGCAATACTATCCCCTAGCGAATAATGTAGGTCAACAAATTCCGCTGGTTAATGTGTTTCGGGGCGAGCTAAAATTTGACCAAACCGTGTTTACGGGGGAGGTAGATGGTTCTAACAGTTTATTTCTGCAACCAGTAACCGCTACTTCGGCAAAGTTTCAGGCAGTAGTTAAACTAGATCGGGCAATTTTTGGCAGAGAAGTAGACTTTAGCCAAGCTGTTTTCGAGCAACCCCTAAGTTTGTTGCAGAGTCATTTTTTTGCTGAAACCAAATTTAACCAAGTAAAATTTGAGGGAATTACAGATTTTAAAAACAGCCAGTTTGAGCAGCCAGTCGATTTTAGTGAATCAATGTTCAATCAGCTGATTGACTTTACTCGTAGCGTGTTTATTAGCTCCGCAGATTTTAGTCAAACTATTTTTCGCGATCGCCTGGTTTTTGCCAAAAGTAAGTTTTTGAATTCCTTGATTTTTATTAATAGCACCCTAAAACAACCTATTACCTTTCGCGATATTTATGTTAATTCAACCATTGATTTGCAAGATGCCCATTTACTAAATAGAATTGACTTTAGTAATGCGTTTTTTACCTCAAAAGCAAGCATCAATGTTTCTGGTTTAACCTTCGACTCTACAGAAGCAAAAATCATTGGACAAACAGGAGTAATTAGTAAGTTCGTTAACGTTAAACGTTTGGCGGGTAATGAAACCGTATTACGCAATTTGATCCGCAACTTTCGTAGCTTAGAACAAATAGCTGATGCTAACTATCTTGAATTTAAACAAAAGCAATTACGAGTCAAACAAATTGGCGATCGCCTGGCGAACACAACTTGGAGAACCATATTTTCCTGGACATGGATTAGCTTGATTTTTCAGTGGTTGGGTTTAAATCTCTTACTTTTGTTAGGAGATTACGGTACTAATATCAATTTACTATTCAATATTGGTATCATCGCGATCGCTTTGTTTAGCCTGGTGTTTTGGTGGATCGATCGCTATCGTCCTAGTATTTCTCAGCCGATTATGCCCACTCGCTACGAAATTACTATGATGTTGGGAAGCTATTTAATATTAACCATGTTGGGAATAGTTAATATTTTTCTGACTACAGATCGACCGTGGATCATCTTAATTGGCATAGCTATCATTCTGCTACCTATACCCACATTAATCACCAGCCTGATTTATCTTCAAGGTAGATATCACAAGCTGTTAAATACCTCTTATTTCGTAGAAAATGGTCAATTTCGGGAGTTTCGGCTGTTGTTGGGTCGTTTGCCCATTATACCTCGATTTCCCTTTTTTCGAGAACGCTATCAGCCCATTCTTTGGGATAAACGATGGGGCTGGCTTAATTATTATGATTTTAGTTTAAACAATATTTTTAAGCTGGGGTTTAATGATATTCGCTTGCGCGATCGGCATTTACCAGGGTTGATTTCTACCTTAGTTTGGTATCAATGGTGTCTCGGTGTCTTATACATTGTTTTGCTACTTTGGACTCTTTCCCGCACAATTCCTGGCTTAAATCTCCTAATTTATTTTTAACCGTGTAAGTGAAAACCCTTCTACTTGGCGGAAGTAGTAGTAGTTCAGAGCGAAGTTCTGTATTTGATAGCTCTTGGCAAATACATTAGTTAAAATTGGTTGGTAGCTAGTTTAGCAGTACTTGTCATAAGGTATGCTGTTCTGGCTTCTAGGTCTGAATCTCAACTATTGCTCAAAAAAAGAGTAAAATCAAAAAATTCGCTCTATTTGAATGATTACGGTAACATATATTTTGTATTTACTTTGGTTCGTGACTCTTGATTAACCGCCACAATCAAACTCATAATATTGCTAACAGTTAGTTATGAACTATTTTCAGTTGTTCCAAGCAACTTTTGATGCTTTTGACAGCCAAATTGCTTTGCTCGATCGAGCAGGAAAAATTATTGCCCTCAATCAAGCCTGGAAAAATAATTCAATTAACAGTTGTCTAGCAAACAATACCAACATAGGCGATGACTATCTAAAAATATGTAAGACTATAGCTGGTCGCGAGCAAAAGATAGCTCAAGAGATTGTTGACGAGATTGAGGCGATCGCTAACTCAGAGAAAACAGAGTTTGTATTTAAAGATGATAACAATCATCTGGCTTCAGAAAACCAGTTAATCATTACAATCAAACAAATCAAGCTAGATGACTGGTTGGGAATCTTAATTATTCAAGAAAATATTACACAACATATTCAGACAGAATTGTCTTTGCGTTCTGTAGTTGAAGGAACGGCAGCTACAACTGGGGAAGACTTTTTCTACTCTTTGGTATATCATTTGACCTGCGCTCTCTCGGTTAGCTATGCGTTTGTAACCGAGTGTATGGAGACTGAGCCTGAGCGTGTTTGTACCCTTGCTTTCTGGTGCAAGCAAGATTTCGGACAAAATTTTGAGTACAACATAGCAAATACACCCTGCGAGCAGGTTATTGGTGGGTTGTCTTGCTATTACCCCAGAAATTTACGCAACATTTTTCCGCTAGACCAAGATCTAGTTAGGTTAAACGCTGAAAGCTATATTGGTGTTCCGTTAGTCAACTCGTCGGGGATAATCCTGGGACACTTGGTGGTGATTGATGAGCGTCCGATAGAAGATGGTTCGACCGAACTGTCGATCTTGAAAATTTTTGCAGCCAGAGCAGCAGCAGAATTAGAACGCCAAAAAGCTGAAAAGAAATTAGCTTATAATGCTTTATACGATCGCCTGACCAATCTACCCAATCGTCATTTGCTTAGCGATCATCTGCATCGATCTTTGGAAAAGTATCGACGGAATCGAGAGGACAAATTTGCCGTTTTTTTTCTTGACTTGGATCGTTTTAAATATGTCAATGATAGTTTGGGACACAGCAGTGGCGATCTGCTGTTAATCAATATCGCTCAAAGATTAAAGACTTGTCTCCGTGCCAGTGATGTCTTAGCTAGGTTAGGTGGTGACGAGTTCGCTATCTTGGTCGAAGATATTAAAACACTCGATGACGCCACCAAACTTGCCGAGCGAATTCAACAAAGCCTAAAATCTCCTTTTCATTTAGGCATTCACGAAGTTTTTACTAGCGTTAGTATTGGCATTGCTTTTAGTGAACCTAGTTTGGATTCTCCTGAAGAATTGTTGCGCAACGCTGACATTGCCATGTATAAAGCCAAATCTTTGGGCAAAACTAGGTATGAATTATTTGACGAGACGCTGCATATTCAAGTAGTCAACCGACTGAACTTAGAAACCGATTTTCATCATTCTCTCGACCGAGGAGAATTTAAACTGCACTACCAGCCGATTATTTCTTTAGTTGATGGTCGAGTAATTGGTTTTGAAGCCTTGGTGCGATGGCTACATCCTCAAAGAGGATATGTTTCTCCCGAAGAATTTATTGCCCTAGCCGAAGAAACGGGCAAGATTATTCCCCTCGGCTGGTGGATTTTGCAAGAAGTTTGCTATCAGTTGCGAGAGTGGCAAGTTCGGTTAAATAATTCGAGTTTAACCATGGGGGTTAATATTTCTCAAAAGCAGTTTTCTCAACCTCATCTGATTAATTCACTCCTTCAAATTCTGCAAACAACTGGATTAGAAGCAAAAAATCTCCAGTTGGAAATTACTGAAAGTCTGTTGATGGAAGATCCTCAGACAACTATGGAAACTTTAAAACAGTTGAAAGTTTTAGGTTGTCAGCTACATTTAGATGACTTTGGTACGGGTTATTCTTCCCTAAGCTATCTTCACAGCCTGCCGATTGATGCGCTAAAAATTGACCGTTCTTTTGTTGAAGCGATTGATTCTAAAGGTAATAACGGTGAAATTGTCGAGGCTATTGTGATGATGGCTAAAAGCTTGGATCTAGAAGTAATTGCCGAAGGAATTGAAACTAAAGCTCAACTAGCTAAATTGCAAACTCTCCAGTGTCTTTATGGACAAGGCTATTTATTTGCCAAGCCCCTAGAACCGCAGTCTCTTTATGCCTGGTTGAATGATTGGACTGATGCTCGGTCTGCTTTTTTTTAACGGCTTAAATTCATTCCGAGGCTAAAACTATAGCTTGACATCTAAGTATAATTGCGTAGTTTATCGGGATATTTTCACTTAAATACTTTCCCTTAATAAGCATTTATGCTTAAGTATGCTTACTCAAATTTTAACTTATTTATCTTAGAGTTTCCGTGAATACCTCATTATCAAACCAAAAAATCAACGTTATTGTTTGGTTGTTACAGTATTTCACTTAGATAAGCAATGAGTACTAACACTGAATTCCACAGCGATTGTTTCAAAAGAAGTTCTAGAAGTCACAGATTACTCCGCGCAGAGCCTTCGGCTCAGAGTCTTGCAAAGCAAGACGATGGGGCGTTAGCCCCGCAAATGACGGAGCCTCCTAAAGGATACACCTTCGGATATGCTGTGACCGTTGGTGAATATCAGGTTGCAGTAATCGGTGCTGGACCTCAGGGTATTCTCTATGCTTCATGGCTCAAGCAAGCAAGACCAGAACTTCAGGTAGTAGTTATAGAAAGAGAGGAAAAGCCCAAATTTAAGATCGGAGAAAGTACCCTTTCAGGTTTTTGTAAAGCACTACGCTCAGTAGGAATTTCTCAAGAAGCTCTAGAGCTATTGTTTTTTCCTAAAAATGGCTTAGGTTTCTTTCACGTTGATAAATCCGTTGAAAACATTACCGAAGCACCAGAATATATTTTAGAAACATTTGATGAAACTTTTCAAGTCGAACGACGCTTACTTGATGGTTTATTGATTGCCAACGCTCGACGTTTAGGAGTGGAAGTAATTCAAGGCGCGAGAGTGGATCTGGCTAATTCTCAACTTAGCGATCGCGGAAACACCATTACCTATCGACACCAGCAACAAAAATACGAACTCAAATCTCAGCTATTGGTAGACGCTAGTGGTCCTGCCAGCGTGATTGCCAAACATCTCGGTCTCTACAACAAAGAAGATGTAAATTTCCAAAGCAATGCAGTTTGGGGCTATTTCAAAAAGGTCAATCGTCTCGGCGATCGCCAAGACTGGCAAAATGTAGCCCAGTTTAGTCGTGATGAGTATACCCAACATTTCTGTTTCCGTGAGGGTTGGATGTGGTACATTCCCCTTGTTTCTTGGGAAAACGTAGCGGATGCCCAAAGCGATGCGATGCTCAATCGCTTTCTCGATGCAGAAGACTTGCCCACCAAAGCAGAACTAGCTGCCCAACATGGATGTCCTGAAGAAGATATTATCAGCATTGGCATGGTGTTGCGCCAAGACCGCGATTCTAAATTCGCTCAGGGTCGGAAAGTCGCTTTCGATCATTATGCCCAACAGTATCCAGCGATCGCCGAAATGCTTGAGGGAGCAGAACTAGTTTCCGATCTTTATGGTACTCACCAGCCTCTAAGAGCGCGGGCTAATATTCGTGGCTATGCAGAACAGGTTGTAGGTGATGGTTGGTTGAGTATTGGCGAAGCTGCCTTTTTTGTCGATCCCCTAATTTCTCCTGGTTTAACTGGTGGGGTAGCGACTGCCTATTTTGCCGTTCAAAGCACTCTCAAAGCTATCGATCAGAATGACTTCTCTCGCAGTAGTTTTGCAGATTACGAATCTTTTGCTGGTAAACTTTATGAAGCCTTAGAGCGAGACAACCAGCTGGTTTATATGTCGTTCAATCATCCCAAGGCGATCGAGTTGATTCAGCGTTTCCAAGAAATTGATGCTCGAAGACACTTTAATCAGCATATTACCTCCGACTACTGTTTGGCTGACACCAATGTTTGGGGAATTCTCAATCCAATCTATCAATCATTGCAAAAGCAGCTGTGGCAAATTATGCGTCAAGCCGAGATTACTGTAGGCGAACATAAAGCAGTCAACGAACAAACTATCGAAGACTACGAATTTATGGTTGAGCAAATTCAAGCTTATTTAGCCAATTATCTAGATAACCACACAGAATTAACTCCCTACATCATTCAAAATGACCAAAACGAAGTAAAAGAGGAGTTACAACCGCAGCTTGCTTATATTAACTAGTTTTTTTCATGTATTTGGTATCTTTTGTTGAAAGATGAAAGATGAAAGTTACTTTTCAATAACATCATTGTTTACTACAGCTAGTTGTTTGAATTTAAGGGAAAATTAGCAATGTCAATACCAAAATGGTTAAGAACCAAAGAGATTAATGCTCAGTTTAGAATTGGTCAAGATGATTGGCAACCAGTAGCAATTTCGCTTAATGAACATGACGGAAGATATACAACTCCCGATGGTAGTGAGTCGGGAACATTGCAATATGTCGCTCATGGCAATCATCCTTCGGGGGGAGAGGTGATAGTTTTACACTGGCTGGAACAACAAGGACCTTTAGCGGGGAATACTGGAATTGATACTTTATGGTTGCAACCCCAGGGCGATACAATCAAAGTTTGCGGAACATTTTTTCTCGATCGCAGTAATGACTATGGTGAAATAATTGGATAATGCACAGATATTGCAGTACTTTAATAAGTAGTGAACTGACACGCCTTAAATGTTGCGTAATTAAAGTCCACAGATAAACACAGATAAACACAGATGATTTGCTTGCTTACCAACAAATGATTGGGTTTTTGAGATGCAGCAGATGTCCTGGTTTTTCCCGCTCGTTTATTGCCCTATTTTAGCTGTGTCAGTCCAATAGCCTATTTGCATCATGCCAATTGAAGTTTACGGAATACCTAACTGCGGTACTTGCAAAAAAGCGATCGCCTGGCTACAGAATAATAACGTCGATTATAAATTTGTCAATCTTAAAAACAATCCCCCTAGTAAAGCAGAGATCGCCAGTTGGGTTAAAACATTGGGAAGCAAACCGATGCGAAATACTTCGGGACGCTCTTATCGCGCTTTGGGAGAGCAGAGAAATACCTGGACAGATCGAGACTGGATTGATGCTTTTGCCCAAGATGCTATGTTGCTCAAACGACCATTATTTGTTAAGGGCGATCGGGCAGTATTAGTTGGCTTCAAAGCTTCTGAAACAGAAATAAAAGAAAAGCTTGGTGTATCGTAACCCTAAATTGTTGTTCATCCCTCACCAATAGAGGTATGGTATATGCTGTATAAGGCGATGTCAATCTTCAATTGTGTAATTGTTGCCATACTTTATATTGATATTGAGCGACAAAAGTGATCAAAGCAGTAATTTTCGACATGGATGGCTTGTTAATAGATTCTGAACCCCTGTGGCAAGAGGCAGAAATATTAGTATTTAAGCAAGTGAATCTTATGCTTACTGCTGAGCTATGTCTGCAAACTAAAGGTTTAAGAATAGATGAGGTGGTAGACTACTGGTATCAAAGGCATCCCTGGAACAAAGTCTCAAAAAAAGCAGTTGAAGAATCAATTGTCGCTAAGTTAATTGAATTAATCCATCTCAAAGGACAACCACTGGCAGGGGTAGAACGTGCCGTATCTTTGGTTAAACAGCAACAGGTAAAAATTGCCTTGGCTTCTTCTTCTGCATCGATAATTATTCAAGCTGCCCTAAAGAAGCTTGATCTAACCGATACGTTTGAAAAGATCCATTCGGCGGAATCGGAAGTATTAGGCAAACCCCACCCTGGAGTTTATCTAACCACTGCTAATAAACTTAAGGTTTTGCCTCAAGAATGTTTAGCTATAGAAGATTCTTTAAATGGAGTCTTGGCTGCCAAAGCTGCTCGAATGAAGTGTATTGCCATACCCGAAGCATCACAATATGATCGCCCTCAATTTGCGATCGCCGATCTGGTCTTGAAATCTCTTGAAGAATTCGATCTAGAAGTTTGGCACGAACTCAAAGATCGATAAACCGAGGGATTTGGACAGAAGTTGCCTGATATCAATTCAAACTATTACTTGTATAAATATCTTAAAAAATTACTCCTGGCTATTTACTCTGTGAATTTGTCTAAACTAAGAAATAGAACGAAATTATAGTCATTCCAAATAAAAACCATACGAAAATATGTACTGTCTTTTACCTCTATTCCCTATTCCCTACTCCCTACTCCCTACTCCCTACTCCCCCGAAACGACAACTTGAAATCACAAGCAAATTAATTAGAACGACTATATCTGCTGATTAAACAAAAAAATTTTATCAATTGGTCAATCATAATGCCCAAGGCACAAATTCTCTTAGATAATCGTTATGCTATTTTGCACATCGAGCGGATTAAAAATTTTAGCCAGGTTTTTTTTGCTTTAGATACCTATCAAAATCCAGCGCGTAACTGCGTGATTAAAGCATTTAGACCAATGGTACAAAAACCTCAAATCGCTCACCGGATTCGTCAGGAATTTTGCCAAGCAGCAGATCGCCTCAAAAGAATTAGTTTAGTCAATCAACATCTTCCGCAAATTTATACTTACTTTATCGATTCTCAAACTTACTATTTAGTTCAAGAATTAGTTGAAGGAAAAACTCTCAAGGAAAAAGTTCAAACCGAGGGTAATCTTGCTCCTCAAGAAGTTAGAGCTATTTTAGTTAAGCTGCTATCAGTTCTTAGCTATCTTCATCAGCAAGGAGTAATTCATCAGAATATTCAGCCCAAAAATATTATTCTGCGTCGTGACGATCGCGTTCCCATGTTGATTAATTTTGGTACTATTAGACAGGTATTAGCAACCATCGATTTTGACGGTGATCGACCTGTACTCTCCCTTAAAGATACTTGCAACTATATTCCTGCCGAACAAGCATTCGGCAAGCCGATTCCTGCTAGCGACTTATATAGTTTGGGATTGACGGCGATTTATTTGTTGACGGGGAAAAACCCCCTAGATTTGACCTAAAAACAGATAAGTTGCGTCAAACAGAAATGGCGATCGCTCCTGCGATGGGTTTACCAACAATTCGAGAAATTTTGAACAGTCTACTACAGGGTAATAGTACACCGTCGATTGAGCGAGAACTGCAAAAAATCTATGAAGGTCAAGCAGATATCCACACCTTCAGCGTAGGAGATTTGGAAGGAAGTATCGAACGAGACGAAAATGATAATATTTATCTTGGAGTATGGGAAGCAGACTTTCACTAAGCCAGATCGCCAAGAAAAATTATCAAAATTAAAAAGATGGTAATCCGCCAATTATTCAACTGGAACTATTTTGTTACCTTCTACTCTATTAACTACTAGTTTTTCAGGTGCTGCTTTAGCACAACCAACAGTCTCTAAAAAAACCGATAGCAAATACATTAATAGCCTGTTGCCAGAAGCCAGAAGAATTAAGCGAGAATATGGTATCCCTCTAGATATAACCATAGCGATCGCTCAAGCACGAAGTTAGTCCTTGACCGAAGGGAATCCTTGACGCGAAGCTAACCCTTTAGGGTAGGATAGGGC
>JADEXJ010000289.1 GCA_015207195.1 Pleurocapsales cyanobacterium LEGE 10410 | reverse complement strand
TCGCCAAACTGAAAAGCAAAAAAGAAACTATCGACCGCACTATCATCAAACTCCATGAATCAGGAGCGATCGCTAATAAGACAGAGGGTTTATCTAGAACTATCAAAATTCAAAATAATCCTCCAAGCTGCCAGGTACTAATTCCGACTCAAGATTTACCAGAGGAATATCGGTATGAAAAGGTTGAGGTTAAACCAGATAAGAAAGCCATTACTCAAGCTTGGAAACAAGGCATTGAAGTAGAAGGTACGGAAGTATTTCAAAAGCAACGAGTAGTTTACGGATTAAGCAAGGATATTACCTAAGATGACAGACACTTCAACAACTAAAACCCCACAACCAGAACCTTACAATTTAGATAAATGCACAGTCAAAATTATCATACTATTGCATCCAGGAGATTCTACTAACGATGATGCTAAATGTACTATTGCTGTTAGCACCCATGAAGATATTCCTCTAACTCAAATAGTCAAGCGATCGCAAGTTAATCTACCCGAACCAATTACAGATTTGCTTGAAGAATTAAAAGCTGACTTACCCCAACGAGAATTTCATGCTCGTGTCAAGCAAGGCAAGACGAGTAAGCAGAAATCTAATAAATCTAATAAAACCATTTCTCAGACCAAAGTAGAACCAGCCGAATCTAATGCCTCAACTATCAAACAAGTTCAATTATTTTAGTCAAAGCCATGAGTGATAAAGTCCAAGTAGTTTTTGAAGGCAAAGAATATCCTATTGATGCAGCGATTGCAGCAGATGATGACAAACTCCGACAAGTTCTATCCCCCTTCATTCCCGCAGCTGCCAACGCCAAGATTCAGCGGGAGTCAGGTCAACCAATTCAAATAATCAAACAGGCAGGAACAAAAGGATAATGAATCAATCTCCCCTAGAATATCTACGCCACAGTTCTGAAACCATTAATCCCGCTATTGTTACCGCTCGTAAAATTCAACATCTCGAATTGTCAGGACAGGTAACACCAGAGATGATGGCAGAATTAGCTAAAGAAGCCAAAGCTGCGATCGCTCAAGGCAAACAAGCTATTACAAACTACAACCATAGTTTACAACGACTAAAATCTGCTAATTCCCAACCCAATTGCATTCCTTGGGGAATTTGACTAATAACGTCAGAAATGTCAATCGATTTATTTATTTATACTAATGTTACAGTCTCATGTCTACCTCTACTTACAAAGTGTCCTCGCTCGCCAGCTAACGAATCCCTGTCGGGGACGGTCGAACGATTGACTTATCACTCCTCTGAATCGGGCTATACGGTAGCTCGCTTAAAAGCACCTAGAGTATCGGAACTAATTACTATTATCGGCAATTTCGCCAATATTCAAGCTGGGCAAACTTTACAACTAAAGGGTACTTGGGGCGAACATCCTAAATACGGCTCACAATTTCAAGTAGTTGACTATCAAGAATCCCTACCCGCAACTATTACTGGCATCGAAAAATATTTGGGCAGTGGCTTGATTAAGGGAGTGGGACCCGTAACAGCCCATAGGATTGTCGCTCACTTTGGCTTAGAAACCCTAGATATTATCGAACATCAGAGCGAACGACTAATTGAAGTCCCTGGCATTGCTAAAAAAAGGATTGCCATGATTCAGCGTGCTTGGTCAGAGCAGAAAGCGATTAAAGATGTGATGGTATTTCTTCAAGGTCATGGAGTTTCCACACTCTATGCAGTCAAAATATATAAACAGTATGGCAACCACGCGTAGCGAAGCCATGCCGTTAGGCTTATCGCCACTGTTTCTCATAATCCTTACCAGCTAGCAGTAGATATCTACGGTATCGGTTTCTTAACTGCCGATAAAATTGCTCGCGATTTAGGCGTTTCCCCCTGGTCGAAGTTTCGCTATAGTGCGGGCATTTTTCATATATTGAGTAAAGCCGCAGAAGACGGACACTGTTTCTTACCTCAAAGCTTATTGATTGAAACGGCACTAGAATTATTGACTATTGAAGAACACCAAACTGAAGTAGAGGGGATAATTGGTGTTTTAAACGAGATGGTCAGCAAGAACGAGTTAATTGTCGAGCGAGAAGACGAACCAATTTACTACAAATCGAGCTTTTTTCATACCGAACAAAATCTAGCCAAGTTAATAAAGCAACATTTAACTAACACTGAAGCAGTAGACTTATCTCGAATCGAAAATTGGCTCGGACGGTTTACCAAATCTCAAAACCTGGAATTATCGCCCCAGCAACAGCTAGCAATAGTAACAGCCGCCAGCAAGAAAGTAACAATACTAACTGGTGGTCCTGGAACGGGCAAAACTTTTTCAACTCGTACCATTGTGGCTCTGTGGAAAGCAATGGGCAAAAAGATTGCTTTAGCCGCACCTACTGGTAGGGCTGCTAAAAGATTGAGCGAGATGACGGGATTGGAAGCTAAAACCCTACATCGATTATTGGAATTCGACCCAGCGACTATGGGATTCAAACGAGATCGAGATAACCCTTTGCCCTATACGGCAATTGTAGTTGATGAAGCCTCGATGCTAGATTTATTCCTTGCTCATTCCCTGCTCAAAGCCATCCCGCCCCAAGCTCAGTTACTGCTGGTAGGAGACATCGATCAGTTGCCTTCAGTCGGTCCTGGTAATGTACTAAAGGATTCGATCGACTCCCAGCGCATCCCTATAGTTAAACTAACTCAAGTATTCAGACAGGCAGCCAGTAGTGGTATTGTCAGAGCTGCTCACCAAATCAATCGCGGGCAGTATCCCCAGCTCGAACCAATTAGCCAGAAGCCTACTTCTGATTGTCTCTGGCATTCGGGAGGTAGCAAACCCGAACATGGAGTGCAAACCGTTTGCGAGCTAATCGAACATTTTCTGCCCCAAACTGGTTTTAATCCTGCTACAGATGTTCAAGTTCTCTGTCCCATGACCAGGGGTATTGTGGGGACTCGTAACTTCAATCGGGTGTTGCAGCAGTTGATTAACCCTCCTGCCGAAGATAAAGCCCAATTAATCTACGGTGGCTTGACTTTGAGGGTAGGAGACAGAGTTATGCAGCAGAAAAATGATTATAACAAAGAGGTGTTTAACGGTGACTTAGGTACGGTTTTTGATATCGACCGCCTTGAAAAGAAAGTCATTATTCAGTTCGATGGGCGGGATGTCTCTTACGATTATGCCGATTTGAATGAAATTACTCTTGCTTGGGCGATAAGTATTCACAAATCTCAGGGTTCTGAGTATCCCGTGGTTATTTTACCACTTTATCTTTCTCACTACGTTATGCTGTCCCGTAACTTGTTCTATACGGGACTAACTCGTGCCAAGCAGCTAGCAATTATTATCGGTTCTCAAAAAGCTATTGCCATTGCCGTCAACCAACTCAAGCACCAAGAGCGTTACACTCGTCTACAGCAGAGGATTATAGATCGCTAAATAAGATTGCAAATTAAAAGCCATTTAAATTTAACCTAATCAGAGCTACTATTCTCTCGAACAATTTCATATTCTTCTTCTAAAAGTGCTAATAGCTTTGACTCTAGGAGCGTCAGATAGGGAGTTTTGAGCTTTGCCAAACCATTTAAAATCCAGAGTGCAGCTTCGTCCAATTTCCCCGTTTGATGAAGTAAACTCATGCGAACACCCAGATCTTCCATTTCTCTACATTCGTCAGCAGAATATCCCAAAGACTTAAGATGCTCTGGGCGCAGTATGTATTCATTGTCCCAAGTAGCAACCAAACAGCTAAATTCGTAAACTTCGCTCACAATACTCCAGCAGCCACTTTTACCCCGCAGTTCGGGGTTATCTTTGGCTATAAGAAAGCAAACTTCTCCTACCCGAAGAGTTATCGGCGGTCGCTCCTTATCCTTAATGCGCTGCACCACATCTTTGACAATCTTTCCCGTCGGTACTTTACCTCCAGCTGTAACTTGAACCATAAAATGGGAATAATAGAATCATAAAATGGGACAATTTAAGCTCTGAAAGTTAGTAAATTCGTCAACTAAATTTTTGAGAGAGAAAGAGTTTTGAAGCATAAAACGAGACTAT
>JADEXJ010000288.1 GCA_015207195.1 Pleurocapsales cyanobacterium LEGE 10410 | reverse complement strand
TTGCAATAGTATGCCGAAAGTTGGGCATCAACGATGCCATTTTCTACAACTGTAAGAAAATATACGGTGGGTTTGGAATCTCCGAGCATTGCCATCGTCAGTTGGAGAAGGAGAATCACCAACAAAAAAGCTGGTCGCCGATCTGTCTCTTGACAAACACATGCTCCAGGAGGTTCTCAAAAAAAAGCTCTGAGGCCAGTGCAAAAACGGCCGCTCGCCCAGTTCCTGATGGATGACTACCGGGTTTCGGTCAGGCGAGCCACATCGGTAGTGCTACTGGCCAGAGAACCCCTCGAGTATAAATCCAAGTCGATGAATGATTAGGTACTACGAACTTGTATAGGTCAGATCACTCACAAGCAGGCGACCCGGCCCCGGCGTCCGCAACATCTGTTTCCGCCGCTCACATCCGGCCAATAGCTCCGGCACCGTTATCCGATGAATTGTATTTGCCACGAAGGCACAGAGTTATCGGTTTTTTCGAGGCCGTATCACTTTTATTTTTTTTTCAACCTCTGGATACGTTGACTCGCAACCACATTTACACCGTTGCCCTGATCCCGAACAGTCAGGGGGCGGTGGAACAATGGTCCAATCCTGAAATCAATCCCTGACCATATCAGCCTTCGCCTGAATGGGCCGGCCGGCGGAAGGAACTGTGATTCATGATCTGGGAGAAAATGCCTCTTTCCAATCAACCTGTCAGCATCTCATTGTTATTATGGTTGCTTATTTGATCAGAAATGCGGATAGTTAGCCAGAGTCGTACAACCAAAACCACGAATCAGCATGTGAGGGGGGTATCATGACCGCATTCGGCGCAACTGAACTCATCGTGATGGGAATCATACTGGGAGGCCCGGTCATTCTGCTGCTTGCGGTCCTGGCCGTGCTAAAACTGAAGAAGGGAAAAAAGGATGATCCCGGAATGTACATAAAACAGAAGTTGTAGGGGACCATTTGTATGGATCTCCAAAATAAAACGCGTCCTTTTATTTGACCCCTTTATTGAACCAGGCGGCCGTTGATGCAACCAAAACCGGTTCTGATCTGATGTGCGGTGAACCGTACTAAGGATGGTTATGTGACCGGTTTATAGGGTTTGAGGGGGTATTTAATTAAATGTTTTTTTCCCTAACTAACCTGAAATAAAAACTACAATACATGAAAACACTACTACTTACTATCACGCTACTCTTTTCATCAAGTCTATTGCACGGGCAGAGTATAAATGCACCTGTTTATGATAACGAAGGGTTTTTCATTAACGGCTCAATACTTGGAGCTGCATGGACGATAGATGATTTAGACATTGACACAGAAGCAGGTGCCGGAATTGGCCTAAAGCTTGGATATAACTTTAACACAAATTTTGGACTGTTTGCCTCTTTTGATGCAGCAAGCATTGATCCAGATGATGGAGAAAGTTATTTATTAGGCCATTTCGATTTAGGCGTTCAAGGTACGTTCAGAACAACTGCTGACAGATTCAGGCCTTTTGTAAGAGCTTCACTACTAGGCATGTCTGCTCAAGATGATGATATCGAAATAAATGGATCAGGGTTTGGGCTCGGTGCAGGTGCATTAATTTTCTTAAGCGAAAAGCTGGCTCTGGATATAAATTATACTCAAGGATGGATAAATTTATCTGAAGTCAAAATGGGATCACAGACATTTGATGTCGATGAGAATGCAACAACAGGTAGATTTTTTATAGGCTTAGCTTATCATTTCTAAAACATCAATCTGCATCACTAACTAACAATCAACTAAACTACAAAGGTAAATTATGAAAATTATAACCTCCATTTTAACAGTAACTTTATTCCTTTTATTTACACAGGCATGCGGAACTATCATTCATGGAACCACTCAGGAAGTTGGAATTAGTAGTAGTCCAAGTAATGCAAGTGTAACAATTAATGGACAGAATCATGGCAATACACCTATGATAATTGACTTAAAAAGAAAAGATTCTCATATGGTGAAAATTGAACTTGATGGCTATCAGCCTTATGAAACCAATCTTACCCGTAGCACGAGTGGGTGGGTTTGGGGTAATATTGTATTTGGTGGTTTAATTGGGCTTGTAGTTGACGCATCTGCTGGTGGAATGTATAAATTGTCCCCCGAACAACTTAATGCTGAGTTAAGGTCATCTCAAGCAGAAGCATTGTCTTCCAATGCCGGATTGTTTATTGCTGTTGTTCTTGAAGCAGACCCAACCTGGGAAAGAATTGGTTCTCTTGAAACAAGTAAGTAAAGTATAAAAATAACAAGCATTTCATGCGGACGTGTAACCGACTGTTGTCCAAGTTTTATTGGTCGCCACGCCGCAGAAATGCCAAACCGTTATAGTACATACATCATTAATTAAAAAGAGACTCGATGAAATCTGAAGAATTTGAAAATCATGCCATATTTGAAAAGCTTGATCAACTGACTGAAAGATATTCTAATGAGGAAGCAAAAGAACTAATCGGGATTGATGATATAAATTTTCTAGAAACTGCTGACAGTTATATCAGAGATAGAATTAAATTAACGATACCTGCTATTGTTCAAGAAACAGAACTTTCTAAAATATCTCAAGAAATAGATAATGCTCTTGCACAAATTAATTCATTTATTGGCAACAAGAATCGAGGGCATCTTCAAAATGCATCGAATCATCTTTATTCGGCAATTGCCCGGGTACGAAATTTGCCTCTCCCATTTGCAAAAAATGATTTAAATTTTTCAAAGAAAATCTCAAACTTTGAAAATACAGTAAAGAAAAAATATGAGTCATTAGAAAAGAAGAAAGAGAATATTGAGAATGAAATTACCAGCCTAAATAAGGGCATAGATGAAAACAAAGAGGAGCTGCAACGAATTAAGAATGAACTAAAACAAAAAGAAAATGAAATAAAAAACCTGAATAATAATTTTGAAACTGAGTTTAAGAATATAAAGTCGTCTGCTAATCAAAGTTTTGAAGAATCAAAGTCAAAATTCAGAAGTGAATTTGATGCTTTAGTCGAAAAAATTGAAAAACAGTCAAGTGAGACAATCGATGGTATCGGTTCTGATACAGATGAAATTGTGAAAAAATTGAAACTTAAATTGGATGAGGCAAAGAAAATTGTTGGTGTAATTGGAGACCATGCAGTTACAGGCAACTTCAAACAAGTTGCCGACAATCATAAAAAAACTGCTGATTTATTCCGTTGGGTAGCAATTGGGTTAATGTCACTGCTCTCTGGAATTTTAATTTTTATAATTTGGGATATAAGTACAGGGGATTTTGATTGGGTTAAATCAGCAATTAGAATCGCTGCAGCTGCTGCTCTATCATATCCTGCTACTTATGCCGCTCGTGAATCAAACAAGCACAGAAGGTTGGAAAATTTAAACCGCCAATCTGAACTTGAATTGGCTGCAATAAACCCCTTTATCGAGCTTTTAGAGGAAGGGAAAAAACGTGAAATTAAAGAGAAATTAGTAGATAAATATTTCGGAAATAGTAGTCAAATGTTTGAAGAATCTGGTTCAAAGGATACTGATAATATTTCGATGTCAGGTCTTGAAAATCTTTTGAGAACAATATTTAATCAGGTCAAGAAATAATGCCAAAAAATGTACTATAACCAGCAAAACAACTGGACGTGTTTACGTTTGGATACATATATTCAAGTACTTAGCCGCGCCGCTTATTTGCCAAGCCGTTTATCCAGTTCTCTCACCCGTAGTCGAATCCATACCTCCGTATCCATTCTGTTTAATGACGTTTGCAATACAGGTATGCCCCTGAGATCACGTCGCCCTTCGTCCGGCCGTGATTGGTGTTCTGGAGATGATCCGGTGTTGGGCTTTTTGAGTTTTGAGTTTTGAGTGTTGAGTGTTGAGTGTGTTGTGGGATGTAGTGTGATACCTGGGTTTTGACGGGCAAACCTCATTACGTCTTTTTTCAAACTCATAGGTTCGTATTTGATAGCTTGTGTGATCCCGTTGATGCGGGGCGTAACACGAATTGTTGAGAGCTATGCCGCGGTGAACTCATGACCAATACGCACGGTCAATTTGATCC